>SKWC01000034.1 GCA_007129145.1 Rubritepida sp. | reverse complement strand
CAAGATCGGCGCCACCACGAAGCAGATGCAGGAATACCTGGGCCTGTCCGGCCCCGCGGCGGGCTTCGTGCCGGCCGCCTCGCTGCAGCCGGATGGCGCGGTGCTGAACTTCGCCGATTTCCTGGCCGTGGGGGTGGAATGCGAGGTGGGGGTGCGGCTCGGTGCCGACCTGCCCTTCGGCCCCTGCACCCGCGAACGGGCCGAGGCCGCTGTGGCCGATGTCTTCCCCGCCATCGAGGTGGTCGAGAAGCGCTATGGCGACCTGGCCGCGCTGGGCACGCCCACCCTGGTGGCCGACCAGGTGTTCCACGCCGCAGGCGTGCCCGGTGCGCCCCATGCCGGCTGGCGCGGGGTCGACCTCGGCGCCATCCGGGGCCAGATGCGGGTGGATGGCGTGCTGAAGGGCGAGGGCCATGGCCGCGACCTGCTGGGTCATCCCATGGAGGCGCTGGCCTGGCTCGCGGCCTCGCCGGCGGCGGAGGTGTTCGGCGGGCTGCGCGCGGGCCAGGTGATCTGGCTCGGCTCGGTCACGCCGCCGATCTGGCTCGACGGGCCCTGCGCGGTGGAGGTGACCTTCGAGGATCTCGGCTCGGTGCGCCTGCGCTTCGTCTGAAGGAAGGATTCACCTTCTCCTGGGATGAGCAGGGTGGCCGGGCGTACCGGACGCCAGCCAACGCCGCCAGGAAGGCGGGCAGCAGGAACGCCCCTTCGCATGGCCTCACACGGCAGCGAATCTTTGCGCAACGCACCCAGCCATTGGGCGGAGCTGCCCGATGAGCTGCAGCTCGCCCTCGCGCGGGAGGCGATGCGCCGCGCCGCCCAGACCCTGGCCGAGCACGCCGAGATGCTGGCGCTGGAGATGGACAGCGGCACGCTGCAGGACCGCGGCGGGCCGGACGCGCTGCGGCTGTTCGCCGCGGTGGTGCGCGCCACCAGCCTCGATCACCTGCGCCCGGCCGGAACCGCCTGAGGGTGCTGGCCGTTCAGACCGGGGTGCGCCATTCCGGATGGGCGTTGGTGGTGCCGCGCACCACCGCCTCATAGGCGGCCTGGATGGCGCGGGTGATCTCGCCCGGCGCGCCACCGCCCACCGGCAGCTTGTCGATGCGCGCGATGGGCGCGACCTCCTGGCCGGTGCCGCAGAGGAAGGCCTCGTCCGCCACATAGAGCTCGGTGCGGTCGAGGTCGCGCTCCTCGGTGGGAATGCCCAGTTCGCCGGCCAGTTCCAGCACGGTGGCGCGGGTGACGCTCTCCAAGATGTCGTTGGTGGCGCCGGGCGTGATCAGCCGGCCGTCGCGCACGGCGAAGAGGCAGGCGCCGGGCGCCTCGCTCATCTTGCCGCGGGTGTTCATCAGCAGCGCGGTGTCATAGCCATCGGCCTTGGCCTGCAGGTTCGCCAGGCGCCCGGCGTGGTAGTTCGCGGTGGCCTTGACGCGCGGCGGCATGGAATTGTCCGGCAGCCGCGTCCAGGAGGAGACGCCGACCGACAGCCCGGTCTTGAGCTTGTCCGAACGCTCGCGCGGGAGGGCGGCGGCGATCCAGCCCACCGGCCCGGTGGTGGGCATGGGGCCGATGCCCTCCACCACCACCTGCAGGCGGATGTAGGCGTCCTCGTCCGGGGCGTTGGCGCGCAGCGCATCCAGCACGCCCTGGCGCAGCGTGTCGCGGCTCGGCGGATCGTCGAAGCGCATGACCTTCATGCCCTGGTCGAGCCGCCGCAGATGCTCCTCCAGGCGGAACACCGCGAGCTTCCCGCTGCCCGGGTTCATGTAGGCGCGGATGCCCTCGAAGACCCCCACGCCATAGGCCACCGCGACCGAGAGCGCATGCACCTTCGCCTCGCCGAAGGGCATGGGCGTGCCGTTGTGGATGATGGTGTGGGCCTGCCACATGGGTTCAGTCTCCGGAGGGTTTCGGGGTGAAGGCGCCCTGGCCGCGCGTCTCGGCCCAGGCGAGGAAGGCGGGCGATGGGCTGACGCGGCCCTGCCGGATCAGCCCGAGCCAGCAGTCGGCCGCCCGGACATAGGGATTCACGCCGCAGACCCAGATGGCGAGGCTCATGGCCTCGGCGATCTCGGGCTCGGGCACGGCGAGGCGATGCGCGGCCACGAGATCCTCGGCCAGGCTCCAGCCATGGTCCCGCGCGGCATCGAGGGTGGTGTGCGCGCCGACCAGCGCGAGCCGCGCCCAGGCCTCGGGCACGCCGGAGCCGGCCAGCAGCGCCGCCACCCCCGCGTGATAGGCGGCATCGAGTGGCAGCCCCGGAAGCTGCCGCTGCCAGGCGCCGGCCAGGGCGGCGAAGCTGGGCGCGCCGCGCGCCCAGGCGGCAAGGCGGAAGGCGATGTCGGCCTCGGCATCTGTGCCGCCGTGGCGGAGGAACAGATCGAGGTGGTGCGTGCCCACCACCTCCTCGCGGCAGGCGAGGATGGCGAGCCAGACGAATTCCTTGAGCTTCGGCGGAAGGTGGCGCTGGTCGAGCGTGAGCGCGCGATACATCGCCTCATAGGCGGCGTGCAGGTCGGGAAGGGTGGCGACGAGGGGGCCGTGATGCGGCAGCAGGTAGCCGCCGCGCGATTCCCGGATGGCGTCCAGCCTGGCGCGGATCTCGGCGGCGGAGGGCAGCGGCGTCATCGGCGGGAATGCTGGGCCCGGGGTGCGCATGGGTCAAGCGCGCGCCCCGGGCCGTGGGCGCCGTCAGCCGCTGGCCAGCCGCGCATCCGCCCGGCTGCGGCGGAACCAGCAATAGCCGCAGAATGCCGCCAGCAGCGCCAGCGCCGTGATGTCCACCGCCGTGCCGGGGAAGATGAAGACGCAGGCGATGACGAAGGCTGCGATCCGCTCGATCGGGTTCAGCGTGATCAGGAACCAGCCCGCGAAGGCGGCGCTGATGCAGGCGATGCCCAGTGCCGCCATGGTGGTGCGCCAGGCGATGGCCAATGGCTCGCCTATCCCCAGGATCTCCGGCGAATAGACGAACATGAAGGGGATGATGAAGATGGACAGGCCGATGCGGAAGGCGACCAGGCTGGTGGTCCAGGGGTTGGTGTTGGCGATCGCCGCCGCGGCATAGGAGGCGATGGCCACGGGTGGCGTGATGTTGGATTTGCAGCCGCCATAGAAGATGAACATGTGCGCCGCCAGGATCGGCACGCCGAGCTGCACCATGGCCGGCGCGAGCAGCACCGCGAGGATGATGTAGGCCCCCGTCACCGGCATCCCCATACCCAGGATGATGGAGAACAGCATGGTCAGCAGCAGGATGGTGATCAGCTGCCCCTGCGCGATGTCGAGGATCACCGAGGACAGGCGGATGCCGATGCCCGTCATGGTGATGATGCCCACCAGGATGCCGCCGATGGACACGGCCACGGTGATGGAGCCCATCATGCGCGGCGCGGCGGTCATCGCCTCCCACAGGACCCAGAGGAAGCGGCTGCGGTTCTCGGAGTCCAGCACCAGCAGCAGCACGACCAGGCTGATGATGGCCCAGATGGCGCCGCGCACCGGGGTGTAGCCCTCCATCAGGAAGTAGATCAGCGCGGCCAGCGGCAGCAGCAGGTAGCCGCGCTTCAGCAGGGTGGACCCGATCCGGGGCACGAGGCCCGGGTCGATGGGCTTCAGCCCCTGCTTTCGTGCCTCGAAATCCACCTGCATGAAGATGGCAAAGTAGTAGAGCATGGCCGGGATGATCGCGGCCACCATGATCGCGAAATAGGAAATCCCCGTGAACTCGGCCATCACGAAGGCGGCCGCGCCCATCACCGGCGGCGTCAGCAGCCCGCCGGCCGAGGCGCAGGCTTCCACCCCGGCGGCGAATTCGGGCCTGTAGCCGGCCTTGCGCATCGCCGGGATGGTGAAGGAGCCGGTGGTGACCACATTGGCCGCGGCACTGCCGGAAAGCGACGCCATCATCCCGCTGGAGACCACCGCCGTCTTGGCCGGGCCGCCGACGAAGCGGCCGGTCAGGGCATTCGCGATGTCGGTGAAGAAGCT
>SKWC01000210.1 GCA_007129145.1 Rubritepida sp. | reverse complement strand
CGATGGCCGGGATGAAGCGCCACGCGGGCGGCTCCCGTTTCATGCCCCTAAGATAGTGCGGAAGCCTCTCGGATACACCCGCGCCGTTTCAACCCAGCAGGGCGGGGGGCGTGCCGGCCCAGATCTCCTCGGCTGTCAGGGGGCGGGCGATCAGCCCCTGTTCGGCGCAGAAGCGGCCCGCCTGGAGCAGCGCGGGGTCGAGTTCCGCGCGGCCCGGCACCGGGCAGCCGCCCGCGCGCAGCCGCTCCAGCAGTGCCTTGAGCTCGGTGGTGCGGGCGGTGGCGACATCGGCCCGGGCCACCAGCAGGTGGTTGACCGGCATGAAGCCATAGGCCGCATGGAAGGCCGCGCCGGCCGCCTCGGGGTCGCCGAACACCGGCGCGAGGTTCGGCGCGTCGGGCAGTTCGGTGCCGAAGATCGCCGCATCCAGCCGCCCGTCCAGCAGCATGTCCAGCATGGCCGCGCCCGCCGGCGCGCGCTCGGCGAAGGGCGGGTCGCGGTATTCGGCCAGATGCGCATCCTCGAAGGTGACCCAGCGCATGGCGTCGGGCAGCACGCCATGCTGCTCGGCCAGCACGCCGCGCAGCCACATGCCGGTGGTCTGGCTGTAGGCGCGCACGCCCACGCGCTTCCCGCGCAAATCGGCGGGGCCCCGCACCGGCCCGTCGGCGCGGCACAGCATGGCCCCTTCCTGGTAGCGCGCCGAGAGCACCGCCGGCAGCAGCACCAGGGGCTTGCCGGCCGCCTTCGCCATCAGGAAGGTGGCGATGGCCATCTCGCTGGCCTCGTAGCGGCCCTCGCGCACCATGGGCGCGAAGGCGCGGGTGATGTTGGGCAGGGTCGGGATGGCGTAGTCCCGCCCGGCCTCGAACAGCGCCGCGGTGCGCGGCGTGCGCCCGATGGCCAGTTCCAGCGTGGCGCTCATCCCAGGCTCTCCACCACATGCGGGAACACCGCCTGGTAGCCCTCGCCATGCTTGATGGACTTGTCGCTGTTGCGGGCCGCCTGGTTGCCGCGCTGCAGCGCCACCCGGGTGTAGTATTCCCAAAGGTGCTCTTGCCCGGCCATGCATTCGATGGCGGCGCGCTTCTTCTCCCACACGCTGCTGATGTCGAGCAGCACGTCCGGCTTCCAGTTGCACTGCTCGGGCTGGTGCGGCTCGAACAGGAACACGGGCGGCGCGCCCAGCACCTTCTGGCCCGGGTTGTGGCCATGCGCCTGCGCGGTGACGCGGGCGTTCTGCGCCCAGGCCGACACCGCCGGGTGGTCGTGGTTGTAGAGGTCCTCCTTGCTGTGGGTCAGCATGAAGGCGGGGTGGATGGCGCGGTACAGGTCCACGAGGCGATAGAAGGCCTCATCCGTCAGGTTGATCGGGTAGTCGCCCAGGTTCCAGAACTGGATGTCATGCACGCCCAGCGCCTGGGCGGCCTTCTTCGCCTCGGCCTCGCGCTCGGCCTTCACGCGCTCCATGGTCATGCCGGGCTGGCGCCAGAGCTTCGCGGATTCCCCGCGCTCCCCGTAGGAGAGGCAGACCACCGTGACCTCGAAGCCTTGCGCGGCGTGCAGCGCGATGGCGCCGCCGGCGCGCCAGACGAAATCCGCGGAATGGGCGCTCACCACCAGTGCCGTCTTTGCCATGGCATCCTCCTCGAACGGGTTTTCCGCCATGGCGTGGCACGGATCGCGCGGGACGCCAACCGTCCCGCGCGGCATGCTTCAGGCGGCGGCGACGCCGTGCTGCTCGCGCACCGCGTGGAAGCGCAGCGCGGGGTGCTCCTCCTCGGCGCGGCGGCGGCGCCAGTCGGAGGTGAAGAACACCACCGGCGCGCCGTCATGGTCCTCGGCCATGTCGGCGCGGTGCATCCGGGTGAAGCGTTCCAGCGCGGCGCGGTCCTCGGCCTCGATCCAGCGCAGCATGTCCCAGGGGGTGCCCTCGAAGCCGACGGGCACGCCGTATTCGGCGCGGATGCGGCTGGCCAGCACGTCGAGCTGGAGCAGCCCCACCACCCCCACCACGGCGGGCGAGCCATCGAGCGGGCGGAAGATCTGCACCACGCCCTCATCGGCCAGCTGGTCCAGCGCCTTGCCGAGCTTCTTGGCCAGCATCGGGTCGTCCAGCCGGGCGCGGCGCAGGTGTTCGGGCGCGAAGGAGGGCACGCCGCGGAAGTTCAGCGCCTCGCCCTCGGTCAATGTGTCGCCGATGCGCAGCGTGCCGTGGTTGGCGATGCCCACCACGTCGCCGGGCCAGGCTTCCTCGGCCACCTGGCGGTCCTTGGCGAAGAAGAACAGGGGGGCGTTCACCGGCACCTGCTTGCCGGTCCGGGTCTGGGTCAGGCGCATGCCCTTCTCCAGCCGGCCCGAGCAGATGCGCAGGAAGGCCACGCGGTCCCGGTGGTTGGGGTCCATGTTCGCCTGGACCTTGAAGACGAAGCCCGACAGCCGGTTCTCGCCGGGCGCGACGGCGCGGGCGTCGGCGGCGCGGGCATGCGGCGGCGGCGCCATGCGGCCCAAGCCATCCAGCAGCGGCCCCACGCCGAAGTCGCGCAGCGCGCTGCCGAAGAACACCGGCGTCAGCGTGCCCTCCAGGAAGCGGGCGGCGTCGAACTCGGGATAGCCCGCCGTCACCAGCTCGACCTGTTCGCGCAGGGCGGCGGCCAGTTCGGGGGACACATGCCGCTCCAGCTCGGGGTCGTCGGGGCCGGTCAGCGGGATCACGCGGTCCTCGGCCGCGTCCAGCAGGCGCAGCGCGGGGTTCAGGATGTCATAGACGCCCTTGAGGTCGCGCCCCTGGCCCACCGGCCAGGCGGCGGGCGTCACGTCCAGCGCCAGCGTCTTCTCGATCTCGTCCAGCAGGTCGAGCGGCTCGCGCCCGTCGCGGTCCATCTTGTTGATGAAGGTGACGATGGGGATGTCGCGCAGCCGGCACACCTCGAACAGCTTCAGCGTCTGCGCCTCGATGCCCTTGGCGGCGTCCAGCACCATCACCGCGGCGTCCACCGCGGTCAGGGTGCGGTAGGTGTCCTCGCTGAAATCCTCGTGGCCGGGCGTGTCCAGCAGGTTGAACACCAGCCCGTCGCGCTCGAAGGTCATGACCGAGGTGGCCACCGAGATGCCGCGCTCCTGCTCGATCTTCATCCAGTCCGAGCGCGTGCGCCGCGCCTGGCCCTTGGCGCGCACCGCGCCGGCCAGCTGGATGGCCCCGCCCTTCAGCAGGAGTTTCTCGGTCAGCGTCGTCTTGCCCGCGTCGGGGTGGGCGATGATGGCGAAGGTGCGACGGCGCGCGGCCTCGGCCGCGGCCTGGCTGGTCATCTCGTTCATGCGGGCTGCTCCTGGCGGGCGGGGATAGCGCAGATGGGCGGCCCGGGGAAATGCCGGATGCTGGACGCAGCGCCGCGCGCGGCGGATGCTGCCCGGATGGATGCCAGCACGCCCACCTGGGCCCGCCCGCCCGACCCCGAGGCCGCGCTGCACCGGGCGCTGTTCACCGGCATGGTCCTGGGGGTGGTGGCGCATCGCGGCGCCGAGGCGGCCGAGCATCTGGTGTTCCGCGCCCTGCGCCTGCAGCAGCAGGAGCGCTTCCTGCCCGGGCTGCGCAAGCTGGGCCTCGACGGCCTGCCGCATGCGCTGGCCTGCGCGCGCTACCACATGCTGTCCAACGCGATCGGCGGCGTGCGGGTGCACTGCATCGAGGAAAGCCCGCGCAAGGCCTGGGTGGTCTATCCCGCGCCGCGCTGGGTGTGGTGGGGCACGGCGGTCTGCGGCATTCCCGCGCGCGTCTCGGCGGCGATGCTGCGCGGCTGGCATGCGCATAACGGCGTGAGCCTGGGCAATCCGCGGCTGGGCTTCGTCTGCACCGGGCAGGTGGCGGCGGGCGACGCGGCGCTGTCGGGCTACTACCATGAGGCCGACCGGCCCCTGGGCGAGGATGAGCGCCTGCGCTTCTCGGCCGAGGTGCCGCCGCCGCCCGGACCCCAGCCCGCCCTGCCGTCGGATTCCT
>SKWC01000201.1 GCA_007129145.1 Rubritepida sp. | reverse complement strand
TGACATCATAATCCGCCTCGATCTGGGGAATGCAATCAAGAACGTGCGCAACCAGAGCGGGATCGAATTGCGTGCCGGCACCACGCCGCAGCTCCTCCGTCGCGGCCTCGCGGCTGAGCGGCTCGCGATAGACCCGCACCATCCGCATGGCGTCGTAGGCATCGACCACGGCCAGCAGACGGGCGCCGTGCGGCGTCTCCGCGCCGACCAGCCCATCGGGGTAGCCGCTCCCGTCGTAGGCCTCGTGGTGCGCCCGGATGACGGGGATTTCGGACTGTAGAAACGGAAGATTCTTCAGCAGGTCCGCCGAGTATTCCACGTGGCGCCGCACGACGGCCCGCTCGGCATCGGTCAACTGCCCCGCCTTGAGCAGCACGGCATCCGGCACGGCGATCTTGCCGATGTCGTGCAGCAGCGCCGCGCGCCGGAGCGTTTCCAGTTCCGCCTCCGGCACGTTCAGCGTGCGCGCCACGGTCACCAGCGCCTGCGCCACCCGGCGACTGTGGCGACCCGTGCCCGGTTCCCGCAGGTCGACCATGGCGGAGAAGGCTTCGATCAACGCCCAATGGGTTTGATCCCTGGCTTCAATCGCCTTCTGCAGTTCCCGCACCCGCAGCGAGCATTCCCGCTCCAGCAGGATCTGGTACTGGTCCTCCAATTGGCGACGGCGGCGGGCGGCCAGCGCCTTGACGGCCGCCGAGCGCAATTCGTCGGCTTGAAACGGTTTTTGCAGCACGCTGGAGACATGGTAGCGGACACTGCGAATGGCGCTTTCGGTCGTGATGAAGCCGCTGACCACGATACGGGCGATGGTCGGATCGATCCGCACCAGTTTTTCCAGGAAGAGAAAACCGTCGGCCTCCGTCAGCATGAGATCGGTAATGACCACGTCGTAATGGTGCGGCCGCCGCCGGATTTCCGCGAGCGCCTCTTCCACCGTGGCGTAGCCCTGCGCCGACCAGCCCTCCACGCGGTGGATGATGTTCATCAGCAATTCGCGCACGGAAGGGTCGTCGTCCAGAATCAGGAAATGGCCCTGGTAGTCGTGGTCCGATACCCGCGCCGTACGCTCGTCGGCCAGGGCCGGAATCCCCGGCTTCTCGATCAATTCAATCTGCCCGGTGTCCGGCTGCACGGCGGCGATATTGTTGCGACCGGATCGCTTGGCGAAATACAGCGCTTCGTCGGCCCGCCCCTGAAGGGCCTGCCACTGCTCATGGCCGGTGCCCTCCACCAAGCCCACCGACACGCGGCACTCGATGCCGGGCTCGTCCGGGCACACCACGATGGCTTCGGCCGCGGCCCGGATCCGGCGGGCCGCCTTGACGGCCTCCTCCAGACGGGTGTCGGGCATGATGATCATGAATTCGTCGCCGCCCAGCCGGAAGGCCAGGTCGGATCCGCGGGTGGTGTGAAGCAACCGGTCGGCGAACGCGGCGAGGAACCGGTCGCCTTGATGGTGGCCGCAGATATCGTTGACGGTCTTGAAGTGGTCCAGGTCCAGCATGGCCAGGCTGATCGGCTGATGGTTGCGGCGGCACAGGCTGAGCACGCTGGAGGAAAGCTCCTCGATGTGGTGCCGATTGTGCAGACCGGTCAACGGATCATGCTCCGCCATGTTCTTGAGCTGCCGGTGGCGATTCAGCCAAGAGGCGATTTTCGGCGCGGTTTCCGGATGCAGCGGGGCGGCGGCGGAAAGGCACAGCAAGCCCTGCAGCTCGCCCTCGTGCAGCAAGGGCAGCGCAGAGACCGTATCGGGCGGCGGCGTCCCACCGTCCGGATTCACATGGCAGGCCACGGCCTGTTCCATCCGCGCGCGCCACCCGGCGACCTGATGCGGCAGCGCGCCGGCTACGGAGACATCCAGGATGAGATCGCCACTGGTGCCCATGGCCATGAAGCCGGCCGCCTCCAGCTCGAAACGGCGGCGGAAGTATTCGGCCAGCGCGGCGGCGATGGAGCCGGTCGTGTAGCGCTGGAAGATCGTGTCCGCCACGTACAGCAGAACGTCCTCATCCAGGGCCGTGCGGGCACCGTCCATCAGAACCGGTACGCTCCATACAGCCGCGCCTGCCGCACGTCATAATTCGCCGACCAGACCCCGCCCGCCTCGGCGTGCAGGCTGAACCCGTTGCCCTGGACCCAGCCGAGCTCGCCCAGCAGGCTGCCGAAGGAATCGCTTTCCGAGTCCCGCCCGGCGCCGGCGCTGGCGCCATAGAAGAAGGAGCGGCCCGCCGGGTTGTACACCTGCCAGGGGGCATGCCGCCAGTGCACGCCGACCTGTCCCGAGAAGAAGGTGTCGTCCGGCGTCCAGTACAGCAGGCTGTCCCGCTGGGTGTCGTACACGTAGCCGTTCACCCAGAGGCGCAGGCTGCGCGGAAAGAAGAACACGGTCCAATGACCGTCCAGCACGGCTTCGTAGCCTTTATTGGTACGGTACGTATCCTCGACGAGTTGCCGCGTGGCCGGAGGCATGCCCGCCCGGCGCGCCAGCGCATCGCCCCGCAAGCCGGCCGGGGAGGGCTGCAGGACCGGCCCCGCCGCCGCGCTGAAGCCTTCCCGCACCAGCGCCCGCGACGGCAGTGCAGCCTCCTGGGTCGGGCGGCCGGTATTGATGACGCGCACCTGCCCGAACAGCTCGAGCCGGGCCAGCGGCTGCCATTGGCCGTAGGCCCCCAACCAGGTGCGGGGCAAGGAATCCGCGATGGTGTAGTAATTGTCGCGCACGACTTCCCGGCCGGCGATGACGGCCGCTTTCCAACCCTCCAGCCCGCGGTAACCGACATCCAGTTCCGCGTGCCAGGCGGACCCCGCGATGCGGTCGTCCACCAGCTTGAATTCCCCGCGCGCCTCCACCCCGTTATGGAACTGCTGCGTGCCGTGCAGACGCACCTCGTTGGCGCGTTGGCGGCGATCCGGATCCGGTGCGTCGTCGAAATCCCAGCGGAGCCACTGGAGACCGGCACCCAGTTGCATCCCGTCGGGACCGCGCGGAAACAGCACACCCACCTCGACCGACTCCTGCCGGATATCGACCGCCCCGTCCCGTCCGCGACGCTGATCGAAGCCCAGTGCACCGTAGGTGCCCCAGGCCGTACGCTGTTCCGCCGTGCGCAGCGAAGCACGCGCCTGGCCGTCATACGGGTACGCCACCGTCACCCGCCGGTACCCGTCCGCGGCGCTGCGGGCCAGGTCGCGGCTCAGATAGCTGTCCGCGCGCTCGACCTGTGCTTCGCGGTCGCCGGGCTGCAAGGCCAGCCACTCGCCGTACGATTGCGCCGCTTTGCGATGGCGCCCCAGCGCCATGCTGTGCTTCGCCTCGTATTCATGCACCAGGGCCTCGTCGTGCGGATAATCGGCGATCAGCGCCCGGTAATCGGCCCAGGCGGCCTCGTAGCGGGTTCTCCACACCTTGATCCGGGCCAGCAATTGCCGGGGCTCCACCGCCATGGGCCGACGCCGCTGGATCGCACGGACATGGCGTTCCGCCTGCTCGTAGTGCCCCAGACGGATGTCCGCCACCATGGCGCGCTCGGCTACCCGCAGGTCGCCCGGCCCGTTCCGTTCGGCGCGCGACAACACGTCCCGCGCGTCGCTGTACCGGTTGTATTGAATCATCAGATCCGCCGCCGGCAACAAGGCGTCGAGCCCTGCCGGTCCCGGCGAGGCCCCGCCCAGCGCCAGCAACCGTTCCACCGCCACCGCGTACACCGGATCGTCGGCGTCACGCGCCAATGCACCCATGCGGTACAGCTGGTACACCATGGCACCCAGCCCGGCCGGATCGCGCGGCTCCGGCTGCGCCAACACGCTACGGGCCTCGTCGCCCCGTCGGCTGCGCAGCAGCCAGGCCGCCCGCACCGCCACGGTGTCGGGATGCCGCGCGAGTTCGTCGTCGATGGCCGAGATGAAGTATTCGGCCTGTCCGTCGCGCCCGGCCCGCAGCAGCAGCCGGGCCGCGCGCACCTGCTGGTCGAAGCGCAGCGGCAGTCCCTTGATCTG
>SKWC01000190.1 GCA_007129145.1 Rubritepida sp. | reverse complement strand
TTCGGGCGCGGGCGGCGGCGCCAGGCTGGCCCGGCGCTGCAGGAAGGCCGCCGCCCCCGCCAGCCCCGCCAGGCCGAAGAAGGGCAGCATGGGCATGCCGGGCAGCACGCCCAGGAACAGCGCGGCACCCGAGGCGACCGCGAGCGGCTTCCACCCGCCCAGCTCCTCGGCCATCAGCGCGTCGGACTGGCCCTCCCGCGCCGACTTGGTGACCACGATGGCCGAGCCCAGCGAGACCAGCAGCGCCGGGATCTGCCCCACCAGCCCGTCGCCGATGGTGAGGATGGAGTAGGTCTCGACTGCCTCGGCCAGCGGCATGCCATGCCGGCCGAGTCCGATGGCGAGTCCGCCCACCAGGTTGATCAGCGTTGAGACGATGGCGGCGATGGCGTCGCCCTTCACGAATTTCGCGGCACCGTCCATGGCGCCGTTGAAGCGGCTTTCCTCCTCCAGGTCGCGCCGGCGGCGCTTCGCCTCCTCCTCGGTGATGGCGCCGGAGGACAGGTCGGCGTCGATGGCCATCTGCTTGCCGGGCATGGCGTCGAGCTGGAAGCGCGCCGAGACCTCGGCGATGCGTCCCGCGCCCTTGGCCACCACGATCTGGTTCACCATCAGCAGGATGGCGAAGACGATCAGACCCACCAGCACGTCGCCCGCCATCAGGTAGCGGCCGAAGGTGGCGATGACCTGGCCCGCCGCCTCCGGCCCCTCATGGCCGTTCGCCAGGATGGCGCGGGTGGTGGCGACGTTGATGCCCAGGCGGAACAGCGTGGTGATGAGCAGCAGCTGCGGGAAGGACTGGAAATCCAGCGGCCGCGTCAGCAGCAGTGCCACCACCAGCACCAGCACCGAGATGGTGATGTTGAGCGCCAGCGCGACATCCAGCAGCGCGCCCGGCAGCGGGATGACCAGGATGCCCACCACCAGCCCGACACCGGCGACCAGCGCCACCTCCGAGGAGAGGCGCAGCCGCGTGAGCCAGGCCGGCAGGGCGAGGGACTTCAAGCGGATCTCCAGGCCGCCAGCGTCGCCTCGGGCAGCTGGCCGGGCGCGGGCGGCACGCTGATGCCCTGGCCACGATATTCCGCGAGCTTGTTGCGCAGGGTGCGGATGGAGATGCCCAGGATCTCGGCCGCGCGGGTGCGGTTGCCCAGGCACCGGCCGAGAGTCTCGATGATCAGCTCACGCTCCACCTCATCCATGCGGCGGCCGACCAGGGCGGCGATGGGATGGGTGGCGGGCGCGGGAACAGCCGGGGCGTGAGTGGCCGGGGCGGGCGCGGCCGGGGCCGGAGCGGCGGAAGTCGCGGGCGGCGCGGCGGCTTCCGCGGGCATGGCCAGCAGCTCGATGGCCTCGGGCCCGATGGCAGCGCCGCCGGCCAGAAGCACGGCGCGGTGCAGCGTGTTCTCCAGCTCGCGCACATTGCCCGGCCAGGGATGCGCCTGCAGCCGCGCGATGGCCGCGGGGGTCAGCGCGCGCGGGGGCAGGCCGTTCGCCTCGGCGTAGCGATGCGCGAAATGCGCCGCCAGCGGCAGGATGTCGGCCGCGCGTTCGCGCAGGGGGGGGATGTGGAGCTGCACCACGTTGAGCCGGAAATACAGATCCTCGCGGAAACGGCCGGCGCGCACCTCGGCCGGCAGGTCGCGGTTGGTGGCGGCCAGGATGCGCACATCCACCTTGACCGGCGCGGCCCCGCCCAGGCGGTCCACCTCGCGCTCCTGGATGGCGCGCAGCAGCTTGGCCTGCAGGCGCAGCTCCATCTCACCGATCTCATCGAGCAGCAGCGTGCCGCCCTCGGCCTGCTCGAAGCGGCCCTTGCGGCTGGCCACCGCGCCCGAGAAGGCGCCCTTCTCATGGCCGAACAGCTCCGATTCCAGCAGCGACTCGGGCAGGGCGGCGCAATTCAGCGCCACGAAGGGACCATGCGCCCGGCGCGACTGGGCGTGCATGTGGCGCGCCAGCACCTCCTTGCCGGTGCCGCTCTCGCCGGTGATCAGCACCGAGGCATCGCTGCGCGCCAGCTGCGCGGCGCGCGCCAGCAGGGCCTGGCTCACGGGGTCGGCGACGATGGGCGCGTCGGGCCCGCCGGTGACCGCGGCCAGCATCGCGGCGATGAGTTCGGCATCGGGGGGCAGCGGCAGGAATTCGCGCGCCCCGGCGCGGATGGCGCGCAGCACGGCATCGGCGTCGGCGTTGCGGCCGCAGGCGATGACGGGCGTGGCGATGCGCTCCCCCTCCAGCCGCTCCAGCAGCCAGGGCAGGTCATGCGCGGCGTCGGCCAGAACCAGGTCGGCGCCGGGGCTGCGCAGCTGCGCCAGCGCGACGGTCACGCCCTCGGCCAGCAGCAGCGCCGCCCCGCGCGCCGAGGCGAGCCGCGCCGCCTGCCCCAGCTCACCCGAGAGCGATCCCAGGATGAGCAGCCTGGTCACAGCCCGCGATCCGCCTTCACGATCTCGGTCATGGTCACGCCCAGGCGGTTGTCCTCGACCATCACGACCTCGCCGCGCGCGACCAGGCGGTTGTTGACGTAGATGTCCACCGCCTCGCCCAGCTTGCGGTCGAGTTCGACCACCGCGCCGCGGCCCAGCTTGAGCAGCTGGCTGACCTGAAGCGTGGCGCGCCCCAGCACGGCGCTGACCTGCACGGGGATGTCATAGACCGCGTCCAGCTCCCGTGCCGGAGGCGGCCCGCCGGACCCCACGGCGGGGGCGCCGCTGCCCGGCGGGGTGGGTTCGAAGGCGGGCTCGGCCTCATTCGACGTATTGGTCATTCTTGCCCTCCGAAAGCTGGATCTGGCCCTGCGCCGCGAGGTCCTTCGCGGCGGCCACCACGGCGGCCTGCGCCTCGTCCACATCCTTGAGGCGGACGGGTCCGAGGGAGGCGATGTCGTCGCGCAGCAGCTTGCCGGCGCGCTCGGTCATGTTGCGGAAGAACATCTCGCGCATCTCCTCGCCCGCGCCCTTCAGCGCCAGCGTCAGGCGCTCCTTCTCGACGCCGCGCAGCAGGGTCTGCACACCCTGGTTGTCCAGGCGCTTGAGGTCCTCGAAGGTGAACATCAGCCCGCGGATGCGCTCGGCGGATTCGCGGTTGCGCTCCTCCAGCGCGGCCATGATCCGCGCCTCCGCCTGGCGGTCGAGGCCGTTGAAGATCTCGGCCATCATCTCGTGCGGGTCGCGGCGCTGCGTGCGCGCGAGGTTGGACATGAACTCCATCTTGAGCGTGCGCTCGACGCCCTCCAGCGCCTCCTTCTGCACGTTCTCCATGCGCAGCATCCGCATCACCACCTCCATGGCGAAGCCGTCGGGCAGCATGGACAGCACGCGCGCGGCGTGTTCGGGGCGCACCTTGGCCAGCACCACCGCCACGGTCTGCGGGTATTCGTTCTTCAGGTAGTTCGCGAGGACCGTCTCGTTCACATTGCCGAGCTTGTCCCACATGGTCCGCCCGGCCGGGCCGCGGATCTCCTCCATGATCTGCGACACGCGGTCCCGCGGGAGGGTGCGCAGCAGCATGCGCTCGGTCGTCTCGAAGGAACCCACCAGCTGCCCCGCGCGGCCGATCTGCTGGACGAATTCCTGCACGACCGTCTCGACCAGGCCGGCGGACACGGAACCCAGCTGCGCCATGGCGTGCGAGAGGTCGCGGATCTCGTCCTCATGCATGCGCGCGAACATGGCGGCCGAACGTTCCTCACCCAGTGCCAGCATCAGGATCGCGGCCTTCTGCGGGCCGCGCAGGCGGGTCAGCGTCTCGCTCATGCGTCGTCCTCCGGCGTCAGCCAGCGGCGCAGCACCACCAGCGTCTCATCGGGGTTCTGCTCGACCAGGGAGGTCAGCCGCGCGATGGAGGAGGCGCGCATCTGCCCCTGCACCTGGGCGACGTCCACCAGGTCCTCGCCGCCATCGCCGGCGGCGCCGTCATTCTCCAGCCGCGGCGCGCCGGGCAGGGCGGGCGTGCCGGGCGTGGGCGGCAGGGCGGCCCCGGCCGAACCCGCCGGCATCGCCACCGCC
>SKWC01000075.1 GCA_007129145.1 Rubritepida sp. | reverse complement strand
GCGCGGCCCAGGGGTGCCGCCAAGCCGATCGGCGCCCGCCGGGCGGATTTCGCCGAACATTTGTGCATACTGCCGCCCAGGCGACCACAATCCAGGCGAAGAATCGTGCTTCTGCCTTTTCCTGCGCCTCGCGACGCCCAGGCGGCCCCTTGCTGGCGGCACCACGGCCGGGCCACCTAGCCGGCACAGGGAGGCCCCGCCCGAGGGCCCCGAGAAGGAGATCCGCATGACCGCCCGCTTCCGCCGCCGCGCCGTCCTCGGTGCCGCCATCGCCGCCCCCCTGGCGGCGCCCCTCGCGGCGCCCGGCATCGGCCGCGCCCAGGCGCTGCCCACGGTGCGCTTCGCCTATGACTGGATCCTGAACGGCCCCTATTCCTTCGGCATCGCCGGCGAGCGCCAGGGCTTCTTCCGCGAACTCGGCATCAACCTCAGCATCCAGCGCGGCTTCGGCTCGGCCCGCATCCCGCTCGACATGGCGGCGGGCACCTTCGACATCGCGATGTGCGACCCGACGCCGACGCTGCGCTTCATGTCGCAGAACCCCGACAACGACCTGATCGCGGTCGGGCTGCTGTGGGACCAGGCGCCGACGGCGGTGACGGTGCGCGCCGACGGGCCCATCACCGAGATCAGCCAGCTGGCCGGCAAGACGCTGGCCGCGCCCGAATTCGACGGCGGCCGCCAGGTGTTCCCCGCCTTCGCCGCGGTGAACAACATCCCGCTCAGCTCCATCACCTGGATGAGCGTGGCGCCCGAACTGCGCGAGACCATGCTGGTGCAGCGCCGCGCCGACGGCATCACCGGCTTCGTCACCTCCACCGCCCTGTCGCTGCGCGCGCTGGGCATGGACCTGCCGGCGCAGCGCATCTTCCGCTACCGCGAGCATGGGCTGGACTTCTTCTACGGCTCGGTGCTGCTGACCACCCGCCGCTACATGGACGCCAACCCCGACGCGGTGCGCGCCGTGGTGCATGGCATGATCCGCTCGCTGCGCTGGGCCTTCGCCAACCGCGCGGAATCCATCGCGGCCCTGCGCGCGCGTGAGCCGCTGACCGATGTGGCGATCGAGACCATCCGCCAGGACATGGCCATGGCCGAATTGGTGGACAGCCCGAACGTCCGCCGCCTGGGCCTGGGCGTCATGGAGGCGCCGCGCTTCGCCCGCCAGATCGAGGCGGTGCAGGCGGCCTTCAGCCTGGGGGCCATGCCCACGCCGGACCGCTTCTTCACCGACCGCTTCCTGCCGCCCGCGGCCGAGCGCCAACTGGGCTGAACCGGGATCGGGGGGCGCGCGGGCCGCGCCCCCCTGCCCTCACAACCCGGCCTGCTCCAGCCGCAGGATCGAGCGCGCCAGTGCCTGGGCGCGCGGGACCATGGTCGCGATCTCCATATACTCCTCGGGCGCGTGGCCATTGCCGCCCACCGGCCCCACCGCGCAGATCGTCGGCGCACCCTGCTGGGCGGTGAAGCCCGAATCCGCGCAGCCGCCCGAGAACTCGCCATTGACCGCAAGCCCCGCATCGGCGGCCGAGGCCTGGTAGAGCGTGAACAGCTTCGCCGCCGCCGGGTCCTGGGTGAGCGGGTTGAACTCGCCCTTGATGCTCAGCCGCGCCTTGGTGCCGGGGACGAAGCTGCGCGCGATGATGTCGTGGATCCTGGCCATCACCTCGTCGCGGTCGGCGGGGTGCTTGTAGCGCAGGTCGATCTGCCCCTGCGCCGAGGGGGCGACGGTGTTCACCGACTGCCCGCCCTGCACCAGCCCGACGTTCAGGGTGATGCCGCGCTCGAGGTCGGTCAGCGCATGGATGGCGACGATCTTGTGCGCGAGTTCCCCGATGGCCGAGATGCCCTTCTCGAAATTTCCGCCGGAGTGGGCCGCCTTGCCCTCGATGTCGAAGACCATGAAGACGCCGCCCTTGCGGCCCGTCACCACATTGCCCGAGGGGCGGCCGGGTTCGCTGTTGAACACCACGCGGGCGCCGCGCGCCTCCTCCTCGATCACGGCGCGGCCCTCGGGGCTGCCGATCTCCTCGTCGCCGGTGAACAGCCCGACCAGCGGACCCGGCGCGCCGCCGCATTTGGCGAAGGCGGCCAGGACGAACATGTTCATCACCAGCCCCGACTTCATGTCGGAGACGCCCGGGCCATAGGCGCGGCCATCGCGGATGGTGAAGGGGCGGCGCTCGGGCTCGCCCTTGGGGAAGACGGTGTCGCGGTGGCCCATCAGCACGATGTTGGCGGCGTGGTTGCCGCGGGCGGGCGCACCACCCTCATGCGGCAGGATCGCGCGCAGGCAGTCGCCGTGGCGCTCGCCCTTCACCGTCTCGACCGCCAGGCCTTGGGATTCGCAGAAGGCCTTGATATGCGCGCCGACGGCATCCACGCCCGCCTTGTCGTAGCTGCCGCCATCGGTGTTCACGAGCTTTTCCAGCATCGCCAGCATGGCGTCCTGCTGGGTGGCGAGCCAGGCGGTGATGCGGGCTTCGGGGGTCTCGGTGTTCATCGGGCGGCTCTCCCTGGCGGTGATGCGTCACCGCCAGGGCAGCACGGCCGGGCGTGGGCCGCAACCGCGGCCCCGCCCGGCGCAGGCAGGCAGGCTTAGTTCGCCGCGAGGCGCAGCGGCACGAAGCGCTGCCCGTCGCCGGTCTCGACCAGGAACAGCGCGGTCCCGCGCCCCTGGCGGCGCAGCTGCGCCAGGATCCGCAGGACGTCGGCGGCGTTGGCCACGCGCTCCTGCTGCACCTCGAGGATGATGGTGCCGGGACGGATGTCGCGCTCGGCGGCCAGGCTGCCCTCCTCCACCTCGGTCACGACCACGCCGGTGGCGTCCGCGCGCAGGCGCAGCTGGCTGCGCAGTTCAGGCGTGATGGTGGCGACCGTCATGCCAAGCCCCTCCAGCGCGGCGGGGCCGTCGGCGCTCGGCGCCGGGGCGGCGGGACGCCCGGCCTCGCGCGGGTCACCGGGCAGCTCGCCCAGCGTGACCTCGAGGGTGACCTCGCGCCCGTCGCGCCAGACCACCACCGGCACGCGGGTGCCCACCGGGGTATCGGCGACCATGCGCGGGAGGTTGCGCATCTCGCGCACCTCCTGGTCGTTGAAGCGCAGGATCACGTCGCCGCTGCGCAGCCCGGCCGCGGCCGCGGGCCCGCCCTCCTGCGCGCGGGCGATCAGCGCGCCGCGCGCGCCATTGCCCAGGCCGAGGCCGTCGGCGATCTCATCGGTCATCTGCTGGATGTTCACGCCCAGCCAGCCGCGCCGCACCCGCCCATCCTCGGTCAGCTGACGCACGATGCCGCGCGCCAGGTTGGAGGGGATGGCGAAGCCGATGCCAATGGAGCCGCCGGTGGGCGAGTAGATCGCCGTGTTGATGCCGACCACCTCGCCGGCGAGGTTGAACAGCGGGCCGCCCGAATTGCCTCGGTTGATGGCGGCGTCGGTCTGGATGAAGTCGTCGAAGGGGCCCTGGCGGATGTCACGGCCGCGCGCCGAGACGATGCCCGCCGTGACGGACCCGCCCAGGCCGAAGGGGTTGCCGATGGCCAGCACCCAGTCGCCCACCTCGGCCGCGTCGGAATCGCCCCAGCGCACATAGGGCAGCGGCTGGCTGTGACGCACCCGCAGCACCGCAAGGTCGGTGCGCGGGTCGGTACCCAGCAACTCGGCCTGCAGGGTGGTGTTGTCCTGCAGGATCACGTTGATCTGGTCCGCGCCCTCGATGACGTGGTTGTTCGTGATGATGATGCCCGAGGGGTCGATGATGAAGCCCGAGCCGAGCGACTGGGCGCGGCGCTGCGGCGCCTGCTGCGGGCGCGGCTGGGGCATCGGCTGCGCATCGGGGCGCGGACGGCCGAAGAAGTCGCGGAAAAATTCCTCGAAGGGCGAGCCGGGCGGGGCCTGGGGCGCCTCGGGCGCGCCGGGCCGGGCGGGGGATGCGCCGATGTTCTGGGTGGTGGAGATGTTCACCACCGCCGGCAACAGCCGCCGCACCATGGGCGCGAAGCTGGAGGGTGC
>SKWC01000171.1 GCA_007129145.1 Rubritepida sp. | reverse complement strand
GCACCGCCCCCAGCCAGGCGCGGCCCATCAGGCACAGCGGCAGGGCCAGCACCACCGCTCCGGCCGCCAGCAGCGGCAGGCGCTCCGGGATCTGCCGCGGCGAGGCGCTGAGCCCGCCCAGCACCCACCACAGCCCCGCGAAGGCGCCCAGCGCCAGCGCCAGCCCCGCCAGCCCACGGCCGCGCAGCAGCAGCGCCAGCAGCAACGACACCGCCAGCGCCAGCAGCGGTCCGAGATAGGGTTGCAGCGAATCCCACGGCATGGGCGCAAACTACGCGAGGCCCGGGCCGCGCCGCTACACCCGTGCCGGGAAGACCTTATCTGTGCGGCGCAGGAACCAAGGGGCCGGGACGATGCATGAGACGCAGGTGAAGGTTTGGGATGGCTGGGTGCGGCTGTGGCACTGGTCCATCGTGGTGCTCATCCCCGTCTCCTACCTCACGGCGCGGGCGCACAACTGGGAATGGCATTTCTGGTCGGGCTACACGCTGCTGACGCTGGTCAGCTTCCGCATCATCTGGGGCATCATTGGCTCCGAACCCGCCCGCTTCGCGCGCTTCGTCCGCTCCCCGCTGGCGGCCATCCGGCATCTGCGGGGGATGCGCGCCGACATGGGCCCGGACCGCGAATTGACGCACAACGCGGCCGGCGGCTGGACGGTGGTGGTGCTGATCACGCTGCTCCTGGCACAGGCGGTGACCGGCCTCTTCGCCTATGACCAGATCTTCACCTACGGCCCCCTGGCGCGCGAGGTGACCGAGGAATGGCGCGACTGGGCCACCTCCATGCACATCCGCATCATCAACGTGCTGCTGGCGGTGATCGCGCTGCACATCCTCGCGGTCACCTGGTACCGGCTGTTCCCCGGACATGACCTGGTGCGCGCGATGATGACCGGCTTCAAGCCGATGCCGCCCGGCACCCGCCAGCCCTGGATCGCGCCCGGCATCTGGGGCGTGATCGCGCTTGGAATGTGCTTCGCGGTGGTGCTCTACATCCGCCGCTACGGGGATTTCTGAGCCGCTCAGCCCGCGCTGAGGATCGCGGGCTCCAGCCCCTGGCTGCGGGCGGCCGGGTGGCCGGGGTTGCGGAAGCGCAGGTCGCCCTCGGGCGCGGCGTCGGGCAGGGCCAGCAGTTCCTGACGGGTCGCGCAGGTGACCGCCACCACGGGCTTCGCCTCAGCCTCGGTCAGGAAGCGGCGGATCACCCCCTCAAGCTGCAGCGTGTCGCGCAGGCCGCGCCATTCGGCGGCGTCCAGGTCATCGAGGAACAGCGCCAGGATGCCCGGGTGCCGGCCGGACAGCCGGGCGGAGGCCACCGTGGCCAGCCGCCGCTTCGCCGCCTGGGCGATCTCGTTCTCGCGGCCCGCGCGCGCGGCCATCACCAGGACCGAGCCGCTGGCCGGGTCGGCGGTCACGGCCAGATGCGCCTCCAGCCCGAACTGTTCGCGCAGCCGCGCGGGCAGGGCGCGCTCGGGGCCCGAGGCCGCCTGCGCGCCGGCCAGAACCAGCGGGTCGAGCTTGAGCACGGCATCGGCGCTCGCGTCCTGGCGGCGCTCGGCCGCCAGCATGGCGGAGATCCGGGCGTGCAGCTCACCGATGCGGTTCTTCTCCGAGACATCCTGGGGCAGCGTCATCTTGAGGATGTAGCGACCCGGATGCGCCGCCAGCCAGGTCTGCAGCTCGGGATTCACCCGGTCCACCAGGCTCGCCCAGTCGCCGCGGTGCAGCGGCCGCCCCTCCTCGGCCGAGACCGTCTCGCACACCACCTCGGCCACCGCATCCTCGCGGCGGACCATCAGGTCATGGGCGGTGCCGTGCAGCAGCCCGTCGTGGCGCACCTCGAAGCCGCGTGTGCGCAGCAGGGCGGCGGTGCGCAGCAGGTGGAACAGCGGGATCAGCGTGCCCTCGCCCTCCAGCCCTTGCGCGATCAGCGCCTGCAGCCGGGCGCGCGGGCCGTCGGGCAGCGCCTCGGCCAGCCGGATCGCCTCGCGCGCGAAGGCCAGGACACGGCGCTCCGGCCCGCCGGCGCGGGCCAGCACGGCGGGGTCGTTCAGCCGGGTCAGGATGATTTCCAGCGCATGCCGTTGCTGGGTGGCGCGGGCCGAGAGCGAACCGCGCCGCGCCCGCGCGCCGATGTCGCGCAGCCGGTGCCGCCAGCGCTCCGCCCCGGCGAGGTCGAGGAAGGCGCCCAGCGCCACGCTGTCCGGTTCGAGATCGGCGAAAGGCATGGTCCTGCACGTCCCCAGGGGCGGAAGGCGCCTTGCCCCGCCCGGTGTGGGAAGGTTAGCCGCCCAATTCCGACTCCACAAGTCGGTTTCTAGCCTTCCCCCGGGAGCGGCAGCATCGGCGCCGTCGCGGCGGTGGGGCATTGTGCCCGATGACGTAGCAGATGATCCGCCAGGATGCACGCCAGCATCGCTTCGCCCACTGGAACGGCGCGAATGCCCACGCAGGGGTCATGCCGGCCCTTGGTGCGCAGCTCGGTGTCCTCGCCCGCCAGGGTCACGGCCTGGCGCGGCGTCAGGATGGAGCTGGTGGGCTTCACCGCGAAGCGCGCCACGATGGGCTGGCCGGTCGAGATGCCGCCCAGGACGCCGCCCGCGTGGTTGGCCAGGAACTCCACGCGGCCATCCTGGCGCATGCGCATCTCATCCGCATTCGCCTCGCCCGAGAGCGCGGCGGCGGCGAAGCCATCGCCGATCTCCACACCCTTCACCGCGTTGATGGACATCAGCCCCCCCGCGATGTCGGCATCGAGCTTGCCGTAGATCGGCGCGCCGAGGCCCACCGGCACGCCCTCGGCGCGGAGCTCGATGATGGCGCCGACCGAGCTGCCGGCCTTGCGCACGGCGGCCAGCTGCTCGGCCCAGCGGGCGGCGGCGGCGGTGTCGGGGCACCACAGCTCGTTGCGGCGGGTCTCCTCCCAGTCCCAGGCGGCGGGGTCTATGCGGTCGGCGCCGATCTGCACCAGCGCGCCGCGGATCACCACGCCCTCGCCCAGGATGCGCCGCGCGATGGCGCCGGCGGCCACGCGCATCGCCGTCTCGCGCGCGCTGGCCCGCCCGCCGCCGCGATAGTCGCGCACCCCGTATTTCCAGGCATAGGCGATGTCGGCATGGCCGGGCCGGAAGCTCCGCGCGATCTCGCCATAGTCGCGGGAGCGCTGGTCCTGGTTCTCGATCATCAGCGCGATGGGCGTGCCGGTGGTGCGGCCCTCGAACACGCCCGAAAGGATGCGGACCTGGTCGGGCTCCTGCCGCTGGGTGACGAATTTCGACGAACCCGGGCGGCGGCTGTCGAGGAAGGGCTGGATCCAGGCCTCGTCCAGCGGCAGGCCGGGCGGGCAGCCATCCACCACGGCGCCGATGGCGGGGCCGTGGCTCTCGCCCCAGGTGGTGACGCGGAAGAGGTGGCCGAAGCTGTTGTGACTCATGGTGCCAGGGCGCTTAGCGCGAAGCGGCGCGGCGCGCCATCATGCACCGGAGCACCCTCCTCCGCGGGACCGGCGCTCAGCGCACGGTGATGGTGACGACCTCCGACACCACGGGCGGATCATGCGGGATGTGGTTGTGGTCGCCCAGCAGAAGC
Organism: Rubritepida sp.; assembly: GCA_007129145.1. Classification (GTDB taxonomy): domain Bacteria; phylum Pseudomonadota; class Alphaproteobacteria; order Acetobacterales; family Acetobacteraceae; genus Roseococcus. Next base: position 432 of record SKWC01000171.1, on the reverse strand, counting down.
TGCAGCCGGTGCGTGCCGGGCGGCAGTTCCACCACCGCCTCGGTCTGGCCACCGCCGAAATGCACATGCCGCTCATCGGCCGGGAGGGCGGCGTTCATGTCCACCTCGGAAAGCGGCATGTTGATCAGCACGTTGTGCGGTGGCCTCGAAAGGCCAGGGGGGGGCGCTACAGCCCCGCCAGATCCGCCAAGGCCATCGCAACCAGCCAGGCAGCCGCCGCGATCAGCACCGAGAAGGTCAGCCCCATGCCGATCTGGCGCAGCCGGATGTCGGCGCCGCGGGGCCGCTCCGGCTCGCGCCCCACGCCGATGCCATGCGCCAGCCGCCCCGCCAGCAGCGCCGATCCCAGCCCGTGCAGCGCCCAGGCGGCCGCGCCGCCCGCCTCCAGCAGCGCCAGCATCACCAGGATGATCGGGACGTATTCCACGAAAT
>SKWC01000463.1 GCA_007129145.1 Rubritepida sp. | reverse complement strand
ATGATCGGCGGCGAATTCGTCTATTTCGACCGCAAGCACACGCGCATCGACGTCGCGCGCCTCGCGGCCGAGGCGGAAGCCGCCCGCGCCCGTCTGGAGGAGGCCAGCCTGCCCATGCGCGGCCTGTATGACCGGCTGGAACCCGTCGTCTCCAGCTTCTGCCCTGGGCTGGCGGCGCAGCCCTACCACCTGAACCGCTACATGTGCGACGCGCCGGCCTCCGGGGTTTGAGGCCCGGCGGATGAACACCACGCTGGTCCGCGGCCGATGGGTGATCTGCCGCGTGCTCGACCGCGACAGCGCCGAGATCATCCAGGATGGCGCCGTGCTGGTGCGCGACGGCACGGTGGCCGAGGTGGGCGGTTTCGAGGAACTCCGCCGCCGCCACCCGGCGGCCGAGGTGCTGGGCTCGCCCGGGCATGTCGTCATGCCGGGCTTCGTGAATGCGCATCATCATGTGGGGCTGACGCCGCTGCAGCTCGGCTCGCCGGACCTGCCGCTGGAGCTGTGGTTCGGCAGCCGCCTGGCCGCGCGCTCGGTGGATCTCTACCTCGACACGCTCTACTCGGCCTTCGAGATGATCGAGAGCGGTGTCACCACCGTGCAGCACCTGCAGGGCCGGCTGCCGCCGCCGCTGTCCAGCATGCTGGCGGGCGCGGGCGACACGCTGCGCGCCTACCAGGACATCGGCATGCGCGTCTCCTACGCGCACACCATCCGCGACCAGAACCTGCTGGTCTATGAGGCCGACCAGGATTTCCTCGCCCGCCTGCCGCCCGACCTCGCGCGGGAACTGGCGCCGATGCTGGCGCGGCAGCTTGCGCCGCTCGAGGATCATTTCGCGCTGTTCGACGGGCTTCGCGCCCATTTCGCCACGGACCCGCGCATCGCGATCCAGATGTCGCCGGCCAACCTGCACTGGTGCAGCGACGCCGCCCTCGAACGGGTCCGCCAGACCTGCGAGGCCACCGGCGTGCCGCTGCACATCCACCTGCTGGAGACGCAGTACCAGAAGGCCTACGCCCACAAGCGGGCCGGGGTGGGGGCGTTGGCGCAGCTGGACCGCGCCGGCCTGCTGGGGCCGCTTTGCACGCTCGGCCATGGCGTGTGGCTGACCGAGGCCGAGGTGGAGCGGGTGGCCGAGACCGGCACGCGCATCTGCCACAACTGCTCCTCCAACCTGCGGCTGCGCAGCGGGGTGGCGTCCCTGAACCACTGGGAGAAGCGCGGCGTGCGCGTCGCCATCGGCATCGACGAGGCCGGGCTGAACGACGACCGCGACATGCTGCTGGAGATGCGCCTGGTGCTGCGCCAGCACCGCACGCCGGGGATGGACCCCGCGGATGTGCCCACGCCCGCCCAGGTGTTCCGCATGGCGACCGAGCATGGCGCGGCCACCACCGGCTTCGGTGAGAGCATCGGCCGCCTGGTGCCCGGCGCGCGGGCGGATCTGGTGCTGCTTGACTGGCGGCAGCTGGCCTATCCCTTCCTCGACGAGGATACGGATGTGCTCTCGGCCGTGGTCCAGCGCGCCAAGACGGGCGGCGTGGAGACGGTGATGGTGCAGGGCGAGGTCATCTACCGCGACCGCCGCTTCACCCGCGTGGACAAGGATGCCGCGCTGGCCGAGCTCGCCGCGCGCATGGGCCGCCCCCGCACGCCGGAGGAGGAAGCCCGGCGCGGCGTCGCTCGCCGCGTCGCGCCCTTCATCCGCGACTTCTACCGCGACTACCTGCCCGAGGGGACGCCCAGGCCATTCTATGTGACGAGCGCACGCGACTGACGGTGGCCGAAGCCCGGGCGTTTCCCTGACGGGATTCGTGGTCCGGTGCCCGAAAAGCCCCCGCCCGGCGGCGCGTGCGGCCCGGAGCGCATCGAAGGTCTAGGCGCTTTCCGCCGGGTGGTGCGGCACCACCAGCGAGCCCTCGGCGCGCAGTGTGTCGATGTCGCCCGGCGCGACGCCGGCCTCCGCCAGCAATGCCGCCCCGTCGGCGCCGAGCCGCGGCGCATCGCCCGGCGGGGGCGCCATGCCGCCCGACATCCGGTTGGCCGCGCCGATGCGGTAGACCGCGCCCTCGGTCGCATTCTCCGCCTCGCTGACAAGGCCGCTCGCGCGCAGTTGCGGGTCGTGCAGCAGGTCGGAAATGCGGTTGTAGGGCATGGCCGGCACGTCGGCGGCGTCGAAGATCGCAAGCCACTCCGCGCTGGTTCGCGCCTTGAGCGCCTCGGCGCGCAGCGCGAAGTAGCGCGCGGTGTTGGCGGTGCGCGCGGCGACGGTGGCGAAGTCGGGGTCGGTCTTGAGTTCGGGCCGCCCGATGGCGTCGAAGAACGCATGCGCCTGCGCATCCGTGTTGGCCGACAGCGCGATGTAGCCATCCGCGGTCGCGATCGGCCGCGCCTCGGGGCTCAGCACCCGCAGGTCACCGGGCGGCGCGAGCGCGGGGCGGAAGGTGGACGGGCCCATGTGCTCCGTCAGCACGAAGGCGGCCATGTTCTCGAACATCGGCACCTCGATGGCCTCGCCGCGTCCGGTCTTCTCGCGGCGATAGAGGGCGAAGCCGATCACCTGCGCGGCGATCAGCCCGCAGACATGGTCCGCGATCAGCAGCGGCACATAGCGCGGTTCGCCGGTCGAGGCCTCGAAGCAGCCCGCGACGCCGGACACCCCCTGGATGACCGTGTCGTAGGCGGGTTTGCCCTCATACGGCCCGCCGGATGCGAAGCCGACGATGGAGCAATGGATCAGCCGGGGCAGTGCCGCCGTCAGCGCCGCGGCATCCACGCCGAGACGGGCCTGCGCGTCGGGGCGGATGTTCGTCACCAGCACATCGGCGCGCTCCGCGAGGCGAAGCAGCGCCGCTCGCGCGGCGGGCTTCTTCAGGTCCAGGCAGATCGAGCGCTTGCCGCGGTTGAAGTTGAGGAACTTGCCGCTCATTTTCGGGGTGCGCGCCCTGCCGCCGAGGCTGCGCAGCAGGTCGCCCTCCGGGCTTTCGACCTTGATGACTTCGGCGCCGTGCTCGGCCAGCGTGCCGGTCGCGACGGGGCCGACCACGACCGACGAAAGGTCAAGCACGCGCACCCCGTGCAGCGCTCCACTCATGGCGCGAATTCCACCTCGACGCGCAGCGCCACCGCGCCGGCGTGGTCCTCGGCCCAGAGCAGGGCGCGGCCGTCGGCGTCAGGTGCCGTGCCGCACAGCGCCAGCGGTCGCCCGCAGAACAGCGGCGACGCCGTGCGCGCCGCGAAGCCCGCCACCGCGCGTCCCGCATGGCGCGCGGCGGCATGCAGCAGCAGCAGGGTGGACAGGCCGCCGTTCACGACGAGCGCCGGATAGCCCTCGGCGTCCCGCGCGTAGTCGGCGTCGTAGTGGATGCGGTGGCCGTTGAAGCAGATGGCCGAGTAGCGGAACAGCAGCACCGTGTCGGGGGTGCGGGCCTCGCGCCAGGCCGGTTCAGGCATCGGCGCCGGCGCGCGCGGCGCCGCGGCCCCGCCGGGCTCCCGATAGACGATGTCCTGCACTTCCGTCATCAGCGGCCCATCCGGCCCGACCGTCGCGTGGCGGACCGTGACGAACACCAGGCGCCCGGAACGCCCCTCCTTGTCCTCGATCTTCTCGATCGTGCTGGTCCGGGTGAACTCCTGCCCGATCCGGGCGGCTGCTTGGAAGGTCACGCGGCGCCCTGCCAGCATGCGCCGCGGCAGCGGCACGGGCGGCAGGAACTCGCCCTTGGTCGGATGGCCGTCATGCCCGAGCGCGCGCGTGGGCTGCGCGTCGTCGAACAGTAGCGGCGGCAGCCAATGCGAGGGCACGGCGTCCGCGGGCATCTCGGCGTCCAGCGTCGCCGCAAGCCGCCTTGCCAGGGGTGCCGCAAGCGTGTCGGACACGCTGCGCGCGCGGCCGATCCATGCCGATGGGTCCATCATGCTGCCTTTTCCATCCAACCGGTCCCCGCCTCGTCAATGACGCGCATGCGCCGCAGGCGACGTGCCCGCAGCCGGCCGCCCTCAGAGGCTTGGGCGGCGCTT
>SKWC01000195.1 GCA_007129145.1 Rubritepida sp. | reverse complement strand
GGCTGGCCGCCATCCTGCCCGCCGCCACGCCGGGCGAGGTGTTCCTGCGTCTTGAACTGGGCGAGGCGGTGCTGCTGGCGCGGGTGCTGCGCGACACGGTGGGGCGGCTGGGTCTCACGCCGGGGCGGGAGGTCTTCGCGCTGGTGAAGTCCATCGCCTTCGACCAGGCGCGGCTGATCGCGGAGGACGCGCCGCTCAGCCCCCGCTGACGCGCGCCACCATGCCCCCGATCAGCAGCCCCAGGAACAGGTTCACCGAGACGAACATCACCGCCGTCCCGCGCCCCGCCTCCAGCGCCGAGCGCACCACGAAATATTCGAGCCAGAGCGCATAGCCCAGCGCCAGCAGCCCGATCAGCACGCCCAGGAAGGGCGGGAAGCCCAGCGCCATCGGCACCACCAGCGCCGAGAGCAGCAGGTAATGGACCACATTCACCCAGTTCCAGGCGGCGATGAAGCGCGGCCAGGCCTCCAGCCGCCCCGCCTGCTCGGCCAGCAGGCGCGAGATGAGGGCGAAGGCGGTCCAGGACAGGACATAGCCGATGGCCTCGGCCAGCAGCACGACCAGGGTCCCGGCCGCGGGCTCCTCGCGCAGCGACCAGACCAGCAGGCGCAGCAGCGCGAAGATGGGCAGGCAGATCAGCGCAGCGCGGAAGGAGAAGAGCGCGGTGGGAAGGTCGTTGGACAGCAGCACCACCCCGGCCGAGCGGCCGCGCGCCAGCAGCAGCGCCGCCGTCAGCCCATTGCCCGTGGTGGGTGTCACGCCAGGCATTCCGCGATCACGCCGCGGTAGAGCCGCGCCAGCGCGCGCAACTCCTCGACCGGCACGCATTCGTCGCGCTGGTGCATGGTGCTGCCCACCGCGCCCAGCTCCGCCACCGGGCAATGGGCGGTGATGAAGCGCGCATCCGAGGTGCCGCCGCCGGTGTCCAGCCGCGCCGCCTGGTTGGTCGCGCGGCGCACCGCCCGCGTCAGCGCCTCCACGAAGGGGCCGGGCTGCGTCAGGAAGCTCTCGCCCGAGACGCGGATGTCGAGGGCATGGTCCGGCGCGTGGCGGGAGAGCACCTCGGACAGCCAGGCGGAGAGGGCCTCGCTGCGGTGGTGGTCGTTGAAGCGGATGTTGAGGAAGGCGCGCGCCTCGGCCGGGATGACGTTGGCCGCGGTGTTGTCCACGCGCAGCCCCGTGACCTGCAGCGTCGAGGGCTCGAACCAGTCGCTGCCGGCATCCAGCGGCTTCGCGGTGAGTTCGGCCAGGGCGGCGACCAGGCGGTGCACCGGGTTGTCGGCCTTCTGCGGATAGGCGCTGTGGCCCTGCCGACCGCGCACCGTGACATGCGCCGTCATGCTGCCGCGCCGGCCGATCTTGATGGTGTCGCCCAGCGCCACCTGGGAAGTCGGCTCGCCAACCACGCACATGTCGGGGATGTGGCCATGGGCGGCCATCCATTCCAGCACGCGGCGGGTGCCATCCACCGAGGGGCCTTCCTCGTCGCCGGTGATCAGCAGAGAGATGGAGCCCGGGTGGCCGGGGTGGGCGGCGATGAAGTCGGAAAGCCCGGCCAGGAAGGCGGCGATGCCGCCCTTCATGTCGCAGGCGCCGCGGCCATACAGCACGCCCTCATGCACCGTGGCGGCAAAGGGCGGGAAGCGCCAAGCGGCCTCGTCGCCGGGCGGGACCACGTCGGTGTGGCCGGCATAGCACAGATGCGGGCTGCCCTGGCCGCGCCGGGCGAAGAGGTTGTCCACCTCGTTGAAGGGCAGGCGCCAGCAGGTGAAGCCCAGCCCCTCCAGCACGCGCTGCACGACGCCGAGCGCCCCGTCATCGGCGGGGGTGACGCTGCGGCAGCGGATCAGCGCCTGGGCGATGGGCAGCGGGTCGCAGGCGCCCTCCCGGTGTGCTGGTGCGTCAGTCACGCAGCAGGTCGTTGATGGCGGTCTTGGCGCGGGTCTGAGCGTCCACGCGCTTCACGATGACCGCGCAATAGAGGCTGGGCCCCGGCGAGCCGTCGGGCAGCGGCTTGCCCGGCAGGCTGCCCGGCACGACCACGGAATAGGAGGGCACGCGGCCCATGAAGATCTCGCCCGTGCTGCGGTCGATGATCTTGGTGGTGGCCGAGATGAACACGCCCATCGAGAGCACGCAGCCCTTCTCGACGATCACGCCCTCGACCACCTCGCTGCGGGCGCCGATGAAGCAGTCATCCTCGATGATGACGGGGTTGGCCTGCAGCGGCTCCAGCACGCCGCCGATGCCCACCCCGCCCGAGAGGTGCACGTTCTTGCCGATCTGCGCGCAGGAGCCGACGGTGGCCCAGGTGTCCACCATGGTGTTCTCGCCCACATGGGCGCCGAGGTTCACGAAGGAGGGCATGAGCACGACATTGGGCGCGACATAGGCCGAGCGGCGGGCCACGGCGCCGGGGACGGCGCGGAAGCCGGCCTCTTTCCAGCGCTCGGGCGACCAGCCCTGCCACTTCAGCGGCACCTTGTCATAGGCGCCGGCGGCGGTGTCCATGGGCGCGCTGTCCTCCAGCCGGAAGGACAGCAGCACGGCCTGCTTCAGCCACTGGTTCACCACCCAGCCCTGCGCGGTGGGCTCGGCCACGCGGGCCTGGCCGCGGTCCAGCAGGTCGAGCGCCGCCTCGATGGCCTCGCGGTCCGCGCCGCGGGTGGCGCTGGAGAGGGTGTCGCGCCGCGCCCAGAGGGCTTCGATGGTGGCTTGCAGGCTCATGGGCGGCCGTGGCTCCTGGCTGGAAAACAGCCCCAGGCATTTGCAGCCGCATCCGGCCCTGTCAATGCGTGGCTCAGCCCTGCTCCAACTCGGAATCCCAATACAGGTAGTCGCGCCAGCTTTCGTGCAGGTGGTTGGGCGGGAAGCCGCGGCCGTTGTCCTGCAATTCCCAGCTGGTCGGCTGGCGGGGGGTGGCGCGGGGAAGCATGTTGCACTCGCGCGGCAGCTTGTCGGCCTTGCGCAGGTTGCAGGGGCCGCAGGCGGCGACGACATTTTCCCAATTGGTGCGCCCCCCGCGCGAGCGCGGGATCACATGGTCGAAGGTCAGGTCCTGCGCCGGGCGCCCATGGCCGCAATACTGGCATTCGAAGCGGTCGCGCAGGAACACGTTGAAGCGGGTGAAGGCCGGCCGGCGCGCGGCGGGGATGTAGTCGCGCAGCGCGATGACCGAGGGCAGGCGCAGCGCGAAGGAGGGCGAGCGCACCTCGGTCTCGTATTCCGAGAGCACCGAGACGCGGTCCAGCACCACGGCCTTCACCGCGTCCTGCCAGGCCCAGACCGAGAGCGGGAAATAGGACAGCGGCCGGAAATCGGCGTTCAGCACCAGCGCCGGGAAGCCCCCGGGGCCATTCACCTGCGGGATGAGGCTGCCATCGGGCAAGCGGGACTCCTCCACGGCTGGGCGGGCCGGCGAAGGGCAACCAAAGCGGGCGGCCGAGTCGAACCAGCACCACGAATGCGCATAAGGCATGACAGGAATGCTGCCATGCCGCAAGCCAGCGGGGCTCTGGGGCTTGCGGGCTTCATCAGTCTTTCACGAAGCGGCCTTGCGCCCGGCGCGCTTCGGCGCGATTCCCCGGAGCCGCAGATGAACCACGGCGCCGTCACCCGCTTCGCCCCCTCGCCCACCGGGCTGCTGCATCTGGGCCACGCCCATGCGGCGCTCTTTGCCGCGCGGGCGGCGGGGCCGGGCGGGCGCTTCCTGCTGCGCATCGAGGACATTGACCACAGCCGCTGCCGCCCGGGGTTCACGGCCGCCATCCTGGAAGATCTGCTCTGGCTGGGCCTGGCCTGGGAGGAGCCGGTGCGGGTGCAGTCGGCGCATTTCGCGGAATACGCGGCCGTGCTGGATACACTGCGCGGGCGGGGGCTGCTCTATCCCTGCTTCTGCACCCGCGCCGACATCACGGCCGCCGCCGCCGCCCAGCATGGGCTGCCCGCCCATGTCTATCCGGGCACCTGCCGGGGCCTGCCGGGCGATGCGGCGGCGCGGCGCATCGCCGCCGGCGCGGCGCATGC
>SKWC01000162.1 GCA_007129145.1 Rubritepida sp. | reverse complement strand
GCGCACCGACCAGCTCACGATCTGGCCCATGCCCTTCATCTTGTTGAAGCGCGGGAAGTTCATGAGGATGGCGAAGGAGGCGAAGAGCTGCAGCCCCTCGGTGAAGGCACCGAAGGCGGCCAGCGTCTTGGCGATCTCGGTCTTGTTCTCGACCGAGAAGTTCTGCATGTAGTCGTACTTGTCCTTCATCTCCTTGTACTTCAGGAATGCCGTGTATTCGGTTTCCGGCATCCCGATGGTGTCAAGGAGGTGGGAATAGGCGGCGATATGGATTGTCTCGGTGTTGCTGAAGGCCGACATCATCATCAACACTTCGGTCGGCTTGAACACCTGGGAATACTGCTTCATGTAGCAGTTGTTCACCTCGACATCCGCCTGGGTGAAGAAGCGGAAGATCTGCGTCAGCAGGTTCTTTTCGGCCGGCGTCAGGTTCTTCTGCCAGTCCTTCACGTCGTCGGCGAGAGGCACTTCCTCCGGCAGCCAGTGGATGCGCTGCTGCTGCAGCCAGGCCTCATAGGCCCAGGGGTAGCGGAAGGGCTTATAGACCGGGTTGGAGGTGAGCAGGTCGAAGCGGATGGGCAGTTCGTCGGTGGTGGCGCCGTCGGGCATGGTGCGTCGTCCTGTGGCTGTGTTGTGAATTGGCAGGGGCTCCGCCCCTGAAACCCCGCCAGGAAACTCAGTTTCCTGGACCTTCGATCACTTGATGATCATGGAATCTCGGTATATATTTGAAATATACAAGAATTTCTGTGCCCAGTGATCTCGGATGAGGAAGACGTTATTCAACCCCTCAAAACGAAGGTGCAGGAAACTGAGTTTCCTGCCGGGGTCCAGGGGCAGAGCCCCTGGAGACCACACATCACTGGCAGGCCAGGCATTCCTCGTAATTCGTCGTGCTTGCCGTCTTGGCCAGCACCGGCTGGTCCGCCGCTACCGCCACCGCCTTCTGGCTGACGGCGTCGGCGCGCTGGATGGACAGGCTGCGGCAGTAGTAGAGGCTCTTCACCCCCTTCTTCCACGCCATCACATGCAGCAGGTGCAGGTCGCGCTTGTGGATGTTCGCCGGCAGGAACAGGTTCAGCGACTGCGCCTGGCAGATGTAGGGCGTGCGGTCGGCGGCGTGCTCGATCACCCAGCGCTGGTCGAGTTCGAAGGCGGTCTTGAAAACGTCCTTCTCGCCCTGGGTCAGGAAGTCCAGGTGCTGCACCGAGCCCTTGTTGACCGTGATCGACGTCCAGGTGTCGGCGTCGTCGCGGCCGTGCCGCGCCAGCACCTTCTTGAGGAAGGGGTTGCGGACGATGTAGCTGCCCGACAGCGTCTTGTGGTTGTACACATTGGCCGCGATCGGCTCGATCCCGGGGCTCGCGCCGCCGCAGATGATCGAGATGGAGGCGGTGGGCGCGATCGCCATCTTGTGGCTGAAGCGCTCCATGAAGCCGTATTCCGCGGCATCGGGGCAGGCGCCGCGCTCCTCGGCCAGCAGGCGCGAGGCGGCGTCCGCCTGTTCGCGGATGTGCTTGAACATCCGCTTGTTCCACACCTTCGCCACCACGCCCTCGAAGGGGACCTCCTTCTGCTGCAGGAAGGAGTGGAAGCCCATGACGCCCAGCCCCACCGAGCGCTCGCGCATCGCGGAGTAGCGCGCGCGGGCCATGCCGTCCGGGGCGGTGTCGATGAAGTTCTGCAGCACGTTGTCGAGGAACCGCATCACATCGGTGATGAACAGCGGGTCCTTGTGCCACTGGTCCCAGGTCTCGAGGTTCAGCGAGGACAGGCAGCAGACGGCCGTGCGCTGCTCGCCATGCTGGTCGAGGCCGGTGGGCAGGGTGATCTCGGAGCAGAGGTTGGAGGTCTTGACCTCCAGCCCGGCCAGCTTGTGGTGCTCGGGCCGGGCGCTGTTCACATGGTCCGCGTAGATGATGTAGGGCTCGCCCGTCTCGATCCGGGCGGTGAGGATGCGGATCCACAGCCCGCGCGCCGAGACGGTGCGCACGATGGCCCCATCCTTGGGCGAGGTCAGCGCCCAGGCCTCATCGGCCTCGACCGCGCGCATGAAGGCGTCGCTGACCAGGATGCCGTGGTGCAGGTTCAGCGCCTTGCGGTTCGGATCGCCGCCGGTGGGGCGGCGGATCTCGACGAATTCCTCGATCTCGGGGTGGCTGACCGGCAGGTAGACCGCCGCCGAGCCGCGCCGCAGCGAGCCCTGGGAAATGGCGAGGGTGAGGCTGTCCATGACCCGGATGAAGGGCACGATGCCCGAGGTCTTGCCGTTCTGGCCGACCTTCTCGCCCAGCGAGCGCAGGTTGCCCCAGTAGGAGCCGATGCCGCCGCCCTTCGACGCCAGCCAGACATTCTCGTTCCACAGCCCCACGATGGATTCGAGGCTGTCATTGGCCTCGTTCAGGAAGCAGGAGATCGGCAGCCCGCGCGTCGTACCCCCGTTCGACAGCACAGGCGTGGCCGGCATGAACCACAGCCGCGAGATGTAGTCATACAGGCGCTGGGCATGCGCCGCGTCATCGCCATAGGCGGAGGCGACGCGCGCGAAGAGATCCTGGTAGCTCTCGCCCGGCAGGAGGTAGCGGTCATCGAGCGTGGCGCGGCCGAAATCGGTCAGCAGCGCATCGCGCGACCGATCCACCTGCACCTGGTGATGCCCCTGCAGCTGCACGGCGTCGAACATTGGCGGACCCCCTCTTTGCCCCGGCCGCGGACTGTGCCGCATTTCCGGGGCAGCTTCAACATCTAGATGTGATCACCCCTGGCGGCCACCAGATGCGGTAGGAGTGCGACTCGCGCTGCGGGCTGCCTTGCGGCGCATCAGTTGAGATGATGCGCGCGGGCGCCGCCGCCAGGGGCGGATGCGCGTCATCCCCGTCTTCCCCGCTTTCCACAGGATCGCGCCGGCCGAATCGCCGGCGGCTCAGCGCTCCGCGAGCCAGTGACCCGGCGGCTCGAAGCCACCGGCCCAGAAGCCGCGACCGGCCTCGCGGGCGGCAGCCTGCAGCGGCACCAGCGCGGGCTGCCGCGCGGCATCGGCCAGGGCCCATCCATCCGAGACCAGCGAGGCGTTCACCTCGATTCCGCCGGCGCGGCACAGCGCCTCGGGCCGGCCGAAGCGGTCGCGGCCCTGCACGCGGCAGGTCACCGCGCGCTCGGCCACCAGCCGCGCCAGCGCATTGGCCGCAGCCGCGCCACAATCATAGACCCGGCCGGCCGTATCCACGCAGGGCTGCCCGCGCCCGGGCGCGGCCAGGCCGTGCAGGCGCAGCGTGCGCTCGCCCAGCCGCAGCGTGTCGCCATCCAGCACCCGCACCTCGGCTGGCTGGGCCTGCCATTCGGGGTTGCGCGGGGCCGAGCCCATCAGCTGTGCGGGAAGGCCGAAGCCGATCATCACGACGCCGCCGATGACGGCGAGGCCAGCGAACACGGCGCCGCCCGAGGGACGGGACTGCCGGGCGGGACGGAAGATACGGCGGCGACGCATCGGCAGCGACGTAGCGCGGCATGGGCGGGCTTGCAACGGCCGAAGCCGTGGAGTCGCATCTTGAATCGAAACAAATTAGAGGCCAGAGAATGCGACCTGAGGTTGCTGAAACGGAATCACGATTCGCGCCAGAATGGTCCCTGCTTCGCCAGCCTCGCCCAGGCCTCCAGCGCCGCCTCCCGGCCATGCTCGGCCCGGCCCGCGGCAAAGCCGCTCACCGCGCCGATCGCGAAGCCGCCCGCCCCGCGTCCCTCCAGGCTCTCGGCAAGGCCGCGGGCCACGGCAGCGTCATTGGCCAGCCCCAGCGCATCCTGCAGCCCCGCCAGTCGCCGGATGAAGCGCCCGCCGGCCTTGCCCGGCCAGATTGGCGCGAAGGGCTCGGCGGCGTAGCGCAGGCGCTTCGCATCCAGCCGCATCTCGTGCAGCGCCTCGGCGTCGAGTTCCGCCATCGCCTTGCCCGCCCGGCGCAGCCGGCGCCAGCGCGCGCGCAGCACCTGCGCGGCGAAGGGCGGCAGCGGTGCGTCCGGCTGGCCCTCCGGCCGCT
>SKWC01000160.1 GCA_007129145.1 Rubritepida sp. | reverse complement strand
GCGCTGCGCCGCTGAGATGCCCGCACCCGCCACATGCCGGCCATGCCCTTCCGGAATCATGGCTTTCTGGCTTATGGCTGCGCCCATGGCGGATGGCAGCCCCCGGCGGAGACTTCACGCATGACGCACGACCGCCCCACCTCACCCATGTATGAGCAGCCCGCCGGCGGCGATCCGCTGGACGCCGCGGTGCGCGAGGCCGCCCGTCACCTGCTGGAGCGGCAGCGCCCCGACGGGCATTGGGTGTTCGAACTGGAGGCGGACGCCACCATCCCGGCCGAGTATGTGATGCTCAGGCATTTCTTCGGCCACCGCGATCCACTGCGCGAGGCCCGCATCGGCCGCTACCTGCGCCGCGTCCAGCGCGAACAGCGCCCCAACGCCGAGGGCGGCTGGCCGCTGTTCCATGGCGGGCCGCTCGACATCTCCTGCTCGGTCAAGGCGTATCTCGCGCTGCGGCTGATCGGCGACGCGGCGGATGCGCCGCACATGCGCGCCGCGCGCGACGCCATCCTCGCGGCCGGCGGGGCCGAGCGCTGCAACGTCTTCACCCGCGCGGCCCTCGCGCTCTATGGCATCATCCCCTGGCGGGCGGTGCCGGTGATGCCGCCCGAGATCATGCTGCTGCCGCGCTGGTTCCCCTTTCACATCAGCAAGATCGCCTATTGGGCGCGCACCGTGCTGGTGCCGCTGACCGTGGTGATGGAGCGCCGCCCGCGCGCCCTGAACCCGACCGGCGTGACGGTGGACGAACTCTTCCGCACCCCGCCCGAGCAGGTCCGCGAATGGCCCGGCGGCGCGCACCAGGCCGAGCCCTGGTCGTCGCTGTTCAAGGGGCTCGACGCCGCGCTGCACCGCGCCCGCGCCATCTTCCCGCGCAGCCACCGCGCCCGCGCCGAGGCCGCCTGCGAGCGCTTCGTCACCGAGCGCCTGAACGGCGAGGACGGGCTGGGCGCCATCTACCCCGCCATGGCCAATGCGGTGCTGATGTACCATTGCCTCGGCGTGGCCGATGACGACCCGCGCATGCGCACCGCCTGGGGCGCCATCGAGAAGCTGGTCGAGGACCGAGCCGAGGAGAGCTATGTCCAGCCCTGCCTCTCGCCGGTCTGGGACACCGCGCTGGTCAGCCACGCGCTGATGGAGGCGGGCGGCCCGCCCGCGCTGCAGGCGGCCGGCCGCGGCCTGCGCTGGCTGCTCGGGCGCGAGATCACCGACCTCGCGGGCGACTGGGCATGGCAGCGCCCGGGGCTGCGGCCCGGCGGCTGGGCCTTCCAATACGCCAACCCGCACTACCCCGATGTGGACGACACCGCCGTGGTGGTGCTGGCGATGGACCGCTACCGCCACGCGGCCGCCGAGACGGAGGCCGGCATGGATGGCGCCATCGCCCGCGCCACGGAATGGACGCTGGGGATGCAGTCGCGCGGCGGCGGCTGGGGCGCCTTCGACGCGGACAACACCTTCCACTACCTCAACCACATCCCTTTCGCCGACCATGGCGCGCTGCTGGACCCACCGACGGCCGATGTGTCCGGGCGTTGCCTCGCGATGCTGGCCCAGCTCGGCCGCGGCGAGGAACCCGCCGCGCGCGCCGCGATCGACTACCTGCTGCGCGAGCAGGAGGCCGATGGCTCCTGGTATGGCCGCTGGGGCGTGAACTACGTCTATGGCACCTGGTCGGCGCTGACCGCGCTGAACGCGGCCGGCCTGCCGCATGACCACCCCGCCATGCGCCGCGCCGTGCAATGGCTGCTGGAGCGCCAGAACGAGGATGGCGGCTGGGGCGAGGATGGCATGTCCTACCCCGCCCGCGGCGGCACCCGCCCCGACGGGCTGGAGCACGCCCCCTCCTCGGCCAGCCAGACCGCCTGGGCCATGCTGGCGCTGATGGCCGCCGGCGAGGCCGAACACGAGGCCGTGCAGCGCGGCGCCGAATGGCTGGTGGAGCGCCAGCGCCCCGATGGCGACTGGCCGGAGGAGGACTACACCGGCACGGGCTTCCCGCGCGTTTTCTACCTGCGCTACCACGGCTATCGGCGCATCTTCCCCTTGTGGGCCCTGGCGCGGCTGCGCAACCTGCGCGCCAGCAACACGCGGCAGGTGGCCTTCGGGCTGTAGCCCCGCGCAGCCGGAGGGCATCGCATGACCAGGAAGCTCGTGCTCATGGAAAACCCCATGAGCCCCGTCGCGATGGCGCGCGACATCCTGCCCCCCGAGTTCGAGATGCTGGTGGCCCGCCCCGGCTCCCCGGCCTTCGCGGAAGCCATGCGGGAGGCCGAGTTCCTGGTGGGCTTCGCCACCGCGGCGCTGGACGCCGGATTCTACGCCGCCGCCCCCCGGCTGCGCCTGCTGCAGCTGCTCAGCGCCGGATATGACCGCTGCGACATCGCGGCCGCACGGGATGCCGGGGTGCCGATCTGCACCAATGGCGGCGCCAACGGCAATGCGGTGGCGGAGCACACGCTGATGCTGATGCTGGCGGTCGGGCGGCACCTGCTTTGGCAGCACCGCACCGTCGTGGCGGGCGGCTGGCGCGGCCAGTCCAACAGCCAGCCCAGCCTGATCGAGCTGCGCGGCCGCACGCTGGGCATCGTGGGCCTGGGCAACATCGGGCGGAAGGTCGCCCGCCTCGCCCGCGCCTTCGGCATGGCGGTGATCTACTTCGACCAGCACCGCCTCAGCGAGGCCGAGGAGGACGCGCTCGAGGTGCGCTTCCGCCTGCTGCCCGAGGTGCTGGCGGCCTCCGACGTGGTCACGCTGCATGTGCCGCTGACGCCGGCCACGCGCCACATGATCGGCGCGGCCGAGCTCGCGCGGATGCAGCCGCACGCCATCCTGCTCAACACCAGCCGCGGCCCCGTGGTGGACGAGGCCGCGCTGCATGGCGCGCTGCGCGACGGTGGGATCGCGGGGGCGGGCCTCGACGTCTTCGACCAGGAGCCGCCGCCCCAGGACAACCCGCTGTTCGGCCTGGACAATGTGGTGCTGACGCCGCACCTGGCCGGGCCCACGGGCGACAATGTGCTGGCCCGCTTCCGCAACGCCTTCGACAATTGCCAGCGCGTGGCCCGCGGCCAGGCGCCCTTCTGGGTCATCCCGGAGCTGGAGGGGATGCGTCGCCGCACCCCGGGCCCGGCCTGACACGCGGCCCCATGGAACCCAGGACACGATGCGCGCCTATGCCCTGATCCCCGCCCGCTCCGGCAGCAAGGGGCTGCCGGACAAGAACATCCGCCCCGTGGACGGGCACCCGCTGCTGGCCTATTCGGCCGCCTTCGCAAAGCACATCCCGGTCGAGCGCGTGATCCTCTCGACCGATTCCGAGAAATACGCCGGGATCGGCCGTGCCTATGGCGCCGAGGCGCCGGCGCTGCGCAGCGCCGAGGCCAGCACCGACACCGCCATGGGCTGGCATGTGCTGAACGACCTGGCCGCGACGCTGCCCGCGCTCGGCATCCCGATGCCCGACATCTGGGTCTGGCTGAAGCCGACCTGCCCCTTCCGCGACCCCGCCGCCGTGGCCGAGGGCCTCCGCGTGCTGGCCGAACGCCCCGACATCGACGCGGTGCGCATCGTCAGCGAAACCGATGCCCGCATGCACACCGTCAACGCCGAGGGCTTCCTCGAGCCGCTGCTGCCCAGTTGGGACCCGGCGCGCTCCAAGATGCGGCGATCGGAGATGCCCAAGGCCTACCAGCCCTTCAACCTCGAGATCTTCCGCCACCAGGGCTGGGTCGAGCGCGGGCCGCTGTTCATCGGCCGGCGGGTGCATCCCATCGTGCTGCCGCGCATCACCGGCCTCGACGTGGACGACCTCGACAGCTTCGAGATCATCAAGGCGCTGATCGAGGCGCGGCCGCGCCCCGACGTCGTGGCCCGCCACATCCACCTGGCCTGAGCGCGCGCCATGGACGAGGCCGCGCTGCGCCGCGCCGTGACCACCGCCGGTCGCGCGGAAAATGAGGCGCTGCTGCGCGCGGTGCTGCGCCGCGAGGTGGCGCCTGACCTGGGTGATGTCGCCGCCTCGCGGCTGCGCAACCTCTCCCCCGAGG
>SKWC01000069.1 GCA_007129145.1 Rubritepida sp. | reverse complement strand
TCAGCACCACGGCCTCGCCCGCCAGGAGGCGCGGCAGCACCTCACCCTCGCCGGCGGCGGCCAGCAGATGTGCCGACAGCATCAGCGGCACCAGCGGCTCGGGCGCCACGGCGCGGCCCGCCTCCTCGGCCAGGGCGCAGGCTTCCGCGAGGCCGAGCCCGGTGCCGCCCGCTTCCTCGGCCACGGTCAGGCCGATCCAGCCGGCCTCGCCCATGGCGCGCAGCACGGCGGGGTCGAAGCCCGGCTCCTGGAAGCGCAGCGCGCGCACCCGGGCCATGTCCGTGCCCAGCAGCCCGCGCGCGCTGTCGCGGATCATGCCGATGCTCTCGGCCCGGTCGGCGTCGAAGGGCGCGATGCCCGCGGAAAGCGCCTGGCTCATGGCCCGCTCACGCCCGCGTGTGCAGCTTGGCGGCGCTCTTGGCCTGGAGCTCCTCCAGGCTCAGCCCCGGGGCGATGTCGCGCACCACGAAGCCCAAGCCCTGCACCACGTCCAGCACCGCGAGGTTCGTGTAGACGCGGCTGACATTGCCCAGCGCGGTCAGCGGATAGCCGCAGCGCTCGACGATCTTGGGGCGGCCGTCCTTGGTGGTGTGCTCCATCACCACCCACAGCCGCTTGGCGCCGGCGCCCAGGTCCATGGCGCCGCCCACCGCGGGGGCGGTGTCGTTCTCGCTGGTCGCCCAATTGGCCAGGTCGCCGTTCTCGGCCACCTCGAAGCCGCCCAGCACGCACAGGTCGATGTGCCCGCCGCGGATCATGCTGAAGCTGTCGGCGTGGTGGCAGAAGGACCCGCCGGGGCGCAGCGTGACCATCTGCTTGCCGGCGTTGATCAGCCAGGGGTCTTCGCGGCCCTTCTCCGGCGCCGGGCCCATGCCCAGCACGCCGTTCTCGGATTGGAAGATCACCTCGCGCTCCAGCGGCACGTGGTCGGCGATCATGGTGGGAATCCCGATGCCGAGGTTCACCACCCAGCCTTCGGGAATGTCGGCGGCGGCCTTCGCCGCCATCTCTGCGCGGGTGTAGGGCTGCATGACGTTTCTCCTCGCGGCGAAGGCTAGACCCAGGGGGCGCCGCGGTCCACACGGACCACGCGCTGGACATAGATGCCCGGGGTGGCGACCAGCTCGGGGCTGAGTTCGCCCAATTCGCGGATGTGCTGCACCTGGGCGATGGTGGTCTCGGCGGCCATGGCCATCACCGGATTGAAGTTCCGGCCGGACTGGTTGTAGGTCAAATTGCCCCAGCGGTCGGCCTCCCAGGCCTCGACCAGCGCCACATCGCCCTTCAGCGCCTGCTCCAGCACGTATTTCCGGCCATTGAACTCGCGTTCATCCTTGCCGCGGGCCAGCAGCGTGCCCACCGCGGTGGCGGTGTAGAAGGCGGGAATGCCGGCGCCGGCGGCGCGCATGCGCTCGGCCAGCGTGCCCTGGGGGACGATCTCCAGCTCGATCTTCCCCTCGCGGTACAGCTCCTCGAACACCACCGAACCGGCGCTGCGCGGGAAGGAGCAGATGATCTTGCGTACCCGGCCCAGCTCCATCAGCCGCGCCAGCCCGACCCGGCCGGTGCCGGCGTTGTTGGCGACGCAGGTGAGGTCCTTCGCACCCTGCTCGATCAGCCCCTCGATCAGGGCGTCGGGCTGGCCCACGCTGCCGAAGCCGCCGATCAGAACGGTTGCGCCGTCCTTCACCCCGGCCAATGCATCGGCCACCGACTGGACGATCTTGTTGATCATGCGGTTCCTTCCCCCTTGCGTGGTCAGCGCGTCAGGGCGCGGATACTGCGGGCAGGGGGCCGCGCGGCCAAGAGGGGGCCGGGCTAATCTTCCTCCGCATAGGGATTTTCGGTCCCGCGCAGCTGCAGCCGGATCGGCACGCCGGGCATGTCGAAGGCCTCGCGGAAGCCGTTCAGCAGATAGCGGCGGTATTCCAGCGGCAGTTGTTCGGCCCGCGTGCCGAACACCACCAGCGTCGGCGGCCGCGCCTTGGGCATGGTGGCATAGCGCAGCTTGAGGCGCCGCCCTTCCACCAGCGGCGGCTGGTGGCGCGACAGCGCATCCTCGAGCCAGCGGTTCAGCGCTCCGGTGCCGATGCGGCGGTTCCAGCGCTCATGGGTGCGGCGCACCGCGGGCATCAGCCGCTCCACCCCCGCGCCCGTTGCGGCGGAAAGCGGCACCACCTCCACCCCGCGCAGCTGGTTCAGCGAGGTCTCCAGCGTGTCCTGCACGCGGGCGCGCGCGGCGGCGCGGTCGGGCACCGCATCCCATTTGTTCAGCGCGATCGCCACCGCGCGGCCCTCGCGCTCGGCCAGGCGAGCGATGCGGATGTCCTGCTCCTCCAGCCCGAGATTCGCGTCCAGCACCAGCAGCACCACCTCGGCCTCGCGCAGCGCGCCGATCGAGGCGGCGACGCTCATCTCCTCCAGCCGCTTGGTGATGCGGGCGCGCTTGCGCATCCCCGCCGTGTCCACCACCCGCACAGGCCCTTCCGCGTCGCGGAATTCGGAGGCGACGGCGTCGCGCGTCAGCCCGGGCTCGGGGCCGGTGATCATGCGCTCCTCGCCCAGCAGCGTGTTCAGCAGGGTGGATTTCCCGGCGTTCGGCCGGCCCAGTATGGCCAGCCGCAGCAGCTTCTCGGCACCTTCCGCGCCCTCCTCGGCCTCCTCGGGCAGGTGCTCGACGATCGCCTCCATCAGCGTGGCGATGCCCTCGCCATGCTCGGCCGAGACGGCCACAGGGTCACCCAGCCCCAGCTCATAGGCCTCCAGCGCGGCGGCGGTCCCGCCACGGCCCTCGGCCTTGTTCGCCACCAGCACCACCGGGCGGTGGGCGCGGCGCAGCCATTGCGCGAAGGCGCGGTCGGCGGGGGTCAGCCCGGCGCGGGCATCCACCACGAAGACCGCGACATCCGCCTGGTCCAGCGCGGCCTCCGAGCTGGCGCGCATCCGGCCGAACAGCGTCTCGGGCGCGGATTCCTCCAGCCCCGCCGTGTCCACCAGCCGCACCAGCCGCCCGGCCATCCGCGCCTCGGCTTCCTTGCGGTCGCGCGTGACGCCCGGCGTGTCGTCCACGATGGCCAGCCGCCGGCCGACCAGCCGGTTGAACAGGGTGGACTTGCCCACATTCGGCCGGCCCAGGATCGCCACCACCGGCAGCGCGGCGGTGGTGCTCATCCGACGCCACGCAGCGCGACCAGGCTGCCGCCATCGGTCAGCACGAACAGCGTCTCGCGCGCGATGGCCGGCTGCAGCGACACGCCGCCCGGCAGGCGCTGGCGCGACAGCGTCTCGCCCGTCGCGGGGTCCACCTCCAGCAGCTCGCCCGTGGTGCCGGCCAGCAGCAGCCGCCCGCCGCCCAGCAGCGGGGGGCTCCAGATGATCGGGTCGCGGCGACGCTCGGGGTCGCCATAGGCGGGCTGGGCGCTGATCCAGCGGATGCGCCCATCCTCCCGGCCCATGCAGAGCAGTTCATTGCCGGTGGAAAGCACGAACACCCAGTCCCCGCCCACCGCGGGCGCAACCGCGCCGCCGACCTCGCGCTCCCACACGCGGCGCCCGGAACGCTGGTCCAGCGAGATGGCGGTGCCGCCCATGCTGACCGCATGCACCCGCCCGCGATCCATCACCGGCAGGCCGGTCACCGCGCCGATATCGGCCAGGGATGGCAGGCCGCCGCGCACGATGCCCAGCGCCTCGGTCCATTGCACCCGGCCATCGGCCACGCGCAGCGCCACCACCTCGCCCGAGGCGAAGCCGGCCACCGCCAGCCCGTCCGCCACGGCGGGGCTTGGCTGGCCCAGCATCAGCGCTGGCACCGGGGTCGCGCGGAAGGCCCAGAGCCGCCGCCCATCCTCGGTGGAATGCGCGAGCAACTGGTTCTCGACCGTCGGCACCATGACCCGGCCCTCGGCCACCGCGATGCCGCCGCGCGCCGGGGCGGGCAGCGCGGCGCGCCAGCGTATCGTGCCATCGGCGGGGTCGATCGCCATGACCTCGGCCATGCCGGTCGCGGCGTAGAGCACGCCCTCATGCAGGGCGATCGCCCCGCCCAGCGCGCCG
>SKWC01000080.1 GCA_007129145.1 Rubritepida sp. | reverse complement strand
GAGTGTGCTGCGAGCGTGCGTATTGCGTTGAAACCCAGCGCCAGCTCGCCCACATGCCCAAATGCTCTGGCCGCGTCCTCCTCGGAGGGGCGTACGGGGGTAGGCCGATCGGCCACCGGCGTGATGCCACATACCCGAAGTGCGGTGGTGGGCGGGGCGCTGTTGGCGGAGAAGGAAGGCATGGCCTCCTCCTTCGGCGCCTCGTCGCCGGCTCTCGGTGCGCCGCGCCACCGGAAGCCGTCTGTTGCCAGCGTGGGGGATTTTTGCGGGCGTTCCGCGTGGCACAGCCTCCGGCACCACTCCGAGAAGCCGGGGCGAACCACAGGTCTTGAATTGCGACGCGAGTTTTCGCACTTGATTGAAGGCGTGGGCCGCGTCCTCTCTTGAGGGGCGCACGGGGGTAGGCCAGCCGGCCACCGGCGGGATGCCACATACCCGAACGGCGGAGTCAGGGGCCTCGATGATGGAAGGCTGCGCCCTCGTCATCGGGGCCCCGGTGTCCCCACTGTGAGCAAGTCTTCGCTGGTGAACATGTGCACCGCCTGGAATTAAGGTCCACCCTGTGCCTGGTAGCCCCCACCGTTGATGGTGGTGTCCTGCGGTTCGACGCGGGGTGGTGGTCAGGCACACCCAGGGCGCTGGCGGGCATGACCTCAATAGGCAGCGCCAACTCAGGTGTTCGGGCGAGAGAATCGGTCCGCACCGAGGCACTGGACCACCTTTGTCGGCCAGTTCCACGTTGCCTTGGCTTCGTGCCCGGCTAACCGGTTGCCCGGGAGAAGTTCCCACCAGGGATGGTCCGCTCTGGCGGATGGAAAACCCGCGTGCGGTCAATGCCCCCTGGACCGAGCGAGCAGCAAACAGGACGGCCGCCCGGCAGCGCACCAAGAACGATATTGGACACGGGATTAGACACCGACCCCTGTTGTCCACCTAAGCCCTTGAAAAATTTGGCGTCCCCTACGGGATTCGAACCCGTGTTGCCGCCGTGAGAGGGCGGTGTCCTAGGCCTCTAGACGAAGGGGACCCTGGCCGTGGGAGCCATCTAGCCGCGCTTCCGCCCGGGATCAACCCGCCCTTGCGCATGGCGGCCCTCGCGGCACGCATCGGAGCAGTAGCGCACTTCTTCCCAGCAGCGCGCCCATTTGCGCCGCCAGGCGAAGGGGCGCCCGCAGGCCGCGCAATCCTTCCGCGGCAGGTGCGGCTTGCGATGCGTCATCGCCGCGCCGAAACCTCGCCCACCACGCGGCCGCTGCGCGCATCCAGGAACACCACGCGCTCCCCATCGGCCTCCTGCACCAGCACGGCGAAGCGATCGCCCGCGCCGGCCACCGACAGCAGCCGCGCCCCCGCGGGCAGGTCCAGCGCCATCGCCGGCATGCGCCCGTCATCGCGCCCGCCCGCCCGCTGGACGATCAGCGCGACCAGCGTCACGGTGCCCGCGACGATCAGCACGCCCATCGCCACCACCAGGAATTTGAGCGCCTGCATTGACCGAAACCTCCTCAAGGCATGATTGCCCCGCCACCGAGGCGGACCGCGGCACCCGCGCCGACCGCTTCCTCGCGGCGCGGATAGGCACGCTCTCGCGCTCGCGCGTCAAGGCGCTGATCGAGGCCGGCCACGCCAGCGAGGCGGGGCGGCCCTTCACCGACCCCTCGCGCCCGGTGCAGCCGGGGCTGACCTACAGCCTCGCACCGCCCCCGCCCGCCCCGGCGCGGCCGCAGCCCCAGGCCATGGCGCTGAACATCCTGCACGAGGACGCGGACCTCATCGTGCTGGACAAGCCCGCCGGCCTCGTGGTGCACCCCGCGCCGGGCAACGCCGACGGCACGCTGGTCAATGCGCTGCTGGCGCATGCCGGCGAGGAGCTGGAGGGCATCGGCGGCGAGAAGCGCCCGGGCATCGTGCACCGGCTGGACAAGGACACCTCGGGCGTCATGGTCGTGGCCAAGACCGAGGCGGCGCACCGCGCCCTGTCGGAAGCCTTCGCCAGCCGCGACCTCGGGCGGGAATACCTGGCCCTGGTCTGGGGTGTCCCCACCGAGGCGGGCGGCGAGGTCGATGCCGCCATCGGCCGCCACCAGACCGACCGCAAGCGCATGGCGGTGGTGGGGCGCGGCGGTGCGAGATCGGGCAAGCACGCCCTCACCCGCTACCGGCTGGAACGCGTGTTCCACGGCGCCGTCGCGCTGCTGCGCTGCCGGCTGGCCACCGGACGGACCCACCAGATCCGGGTGCATCTGGCGCACATCGGCCACCCGATGGTGGGCGACCCCGTCTATCTGCGGCGCACCCCCGCGGCGGCGCGGCTGCTGCCGGACGGGCTGCGCGAGGAACTGCTGGGCTTCCCCCGCCAGGCGCTGCATGCCACGCATCTCGAATTTCACCATCCGATCACGCGGAAGCTGCTAACCTTCGACACGCCGCCACCGAATGACATGCAGGCGCTGATTGCGCGGCTGGCGGCGGCGGGATAATTTCCGACCAAGCAAATCGGAATTATCTTGCGTTGCCTGACCGCAAGATCTAACGTATTGGTAATGGAGCGCGGCGGGCGGGGCGCCAGCACGCACTGCCCAAGTCGGCGCCGTCCGTCAGGACGGCGTGCCGGTCGGGAGGATGGGCCCCGTCGCGCGCGAATTCACCGGCCGAGTGCCGCCCCAGCGGGGCACCAGGCCGGTCCGGAACAGGAGGGTTGGCGATTATGGCGTCCTTGAGCGTTCCTCTGGCCCCCGAGGGCAACCTCTCGCGCTATTTGCAGGACATCCGCAAATTCCCCATGCTCGCCCCCGAGGAGGAGCTCAACCTCGCGCGCCGCTGGCGTGACAAGGGCGATGAGGCCGCCGCACACAAGCTGGTCACCTCCCACCTGCGTCTCGTCGCGAAGATCGCCATGGGCTACCGCGGCTACGGCCTGCCTGTGGGCGAGCTCATCAGCGAGGGCAATGTGGGCATGATGCAGGCGGTGAAGCGGTTCGACCCGGACCGCGGCTTCCGCCTCGCCACCTACGCCATGTGGTGGATCCGCGCCGCCATCCAGGAATACATCCTTCACAGCTGGTCGCTCGTGAAGATGGGCACCACCGCCGCGCAGAAGAAGCTTTTCTTCAACCTCCGCCGCCTCAAGGGGCAGATCGGCGCGCTGGAGGACGGCGACCTGCAGCCCGAGGTGGTCGCCAAGATCGCGAAGACGCTGGCCGTGCCCGAGCAGGACGTGGTCAGCATGAACCGCCGTCTGGCCAGCCCGGACAACAGCCTGAACGCCCCCGTCCGCGCCGACAGCGAGGGCGAGTGGCAGGACTGGCTGGTGGATGAGGGCGAGAGCCAGGAGACCGAGCTGGCCGAGCGGCAGGACATGTCCAACCGCAAGGACCTGCTGAACGGCGCGCTGCGCACCCTGAACGAGCGCGAGCGCCACATCCTGATCGAGCGCCGCCTCAAGGACGAGCCGACGACGCTGGAAGAACTCTCGCAGCAGTACAACATCAGCCGCGAGCGGGTCCGCCAGATCGAGGTCCGCGCCTTCGAGAAGCTGCAGAAGTCCATGAAGCAGCAGATCGAGGAACGCCGCCTCACCGTCGGCTGAACCCTGTCCCGCCCCGCGCCGGATCGCCCCGGCGCGGGCGCCGTCAGCCCACCCGCAGCAGCCCCGGCCCGTGCCGCCGGAGCCACTCCGTCGCCGCGGCACGATGCGGGCTGCGCTCCTTCACCAGCGCCCAGAACCGCGCCGAGTGGTTCATCTCGCGCAGATGCGCCATCTCATGCGCCACCACGTAGTCCAGCACCCAGGGCGGCGCCATCACCAGCCGCCAGGAGAAGGCCAGCACGCGGTCCGCGCTGCAGCTTCCCCAGCGGCTGCGCGTGTCCTTCACCCGGATGGCGCGCGGCGCGACGCCCAGCGCCTCGGCATGCGGCCAGGCCGCCGTGGCGATTCGCCGCCCGGCCTCGGCGCGCAGGAAGTCGCGCGCGCGCCGCGCCGCGAAACCCGCCGCCCCCGTCACCACCAGCGCCCCATCCTCCAGGAAGGCGCCACCGCGCCGCGCCGGGTCATGGAG
>SKWC01000360.1 GCA_007129145.1 Rubritepida sp. | reverse complement strand
CCGCCTGCGCGCGCAGACCGACGCGCGTATCGTGGTGGTGGGCGCGGGGCTCGCGGGGCTGACCGCCGCGCACCGGCTGGTCGAGGGCGGTGCCACCCGGCTGCGGGTCTATGACGCCGGGCGGCACGTCGGTGGGCGGATGCTCTCCGCCCCTGGGCTGCTGGCGGAGGGCCATGTGGCGGAGCTGGGCGGCTCCTTCATCAACACCGAGCATGAGGATGTGCTGGCGCTGGCCCGCGAGTTCGAGCTGCCGCTGGAGGATGGCGCGGCCGATGCCCCGCCGCTGCTCGGCAGCTACTTCTTCGGCGGGCAGAACCGCACCCTGGCCGAGCTCGCGCGCGAGGCGCGGCCGCTGCTGGAACGGCTGGAAGCCCTGCGCGCGGCCGGCGAGGAGGAATATCTGCGCGCCGAGGCCATGTCCGTCGCGGCCATGCTGGATGGATGGGGCGTCTCGGGCTGGCTGCGCAGCCTGCTGGACATCGGGCTCACGCAGGAGATGGGGCTGGAGCCCGACCGCATGTCGGGCCTCTATCTCGTGGACAGCTTCGCCGTGGACCCGGAGCAGCCGGGCCAGGGCATCTTCTCCTCCGACCAGCGCTTCCAGATCGAGGGCGGCAACGACCGGCTGGTGCGCGCCCTGGGTGAGCGGCTGGGGTCGCGGGTGGAGCTTGGCCATCGCCTCGAATCGGTGCGCGCGGTGGGGTCGGGCTACCGCCTGTCCTTCGCGACCGAGGCCGGCCCGCGCGAGGTCGAGGCCGATGTGGTGGTCATGACCATCCCGCTGACCGTGCTGCGCGAGGTGGAGATGGCGGTCGGCCTCGCGCCGCGCACCCGCCGCGCCATCGCGGAGATCACCTATGGCACCAACGCCAAGCTCTTCGCCGGGGTGAAGTCGCGGCCCTGGCGGGAGAAGGGGTTCTCCGGCGAATGCCTGAACGACCTCGGCGTGCAGACCTGCTGGGAGGATCATGCGCGCCCGGGCGAGGGGCCGGGGGGCCTGACCATCTTCGCGGGCGGGCGGCTTGGGGTGGATTTCGCCCGGGGAGACAGCGCCGAGCGCGCGGCCGATGCGCTGCGCCGCCTCGACCCCGCCTTCCCCGGCCTCGCGGCGCTGGGCAACGACCGGCATGGCCGCTTCGACTGGCCGGGCTCGCCCCTGTTCCGCGGTTCCTACACCTGCTTCGCCCCCGGCCAGTTCAGCGCCTTCGAGAACGCCTTCGAGCCGGTGGGCGGGCTGTTCTTCGCCGGCGAGCACATGAGCGGCGACTACTCGGGCTACATGAACGGCGCGGCCGAGACGGGCCGGATCGCCGCCGAGGCGGTGGCGGGCCGGCTGTAGCGGGGCTCAGCCCTTCTTGGCGGGCGGAAGGGCCAGGCGCAGCGACAGCTCCTTCAGCCGCGCGTCATCGACCGGGGCGGGGGCGCCCATCATCAGGTCCTCCGCCTGCTGGTTCATCGGGAAGAGGATGACCTCGCGGATGTTGGGCTCATCGGCCAGCAGCATCACGATGCGGTCGATGCCCGGCGCCGAGCCGCCATGCGGGGGCGCGCCGTAGCGGAAGGCGTTGAGCATGCCGCCGAAGCGGCGCTCGACCTCCTCGGGCGGGTAGCCGGCGATGCCGAAGGCCTTGATCATGATGTCCGGGCGGTGGTTGCGGATGGCGCCCGAGCTCAGTTCGATGCCGTTGCAGACGATGTCGTATTGGAAGGCCTTGATGGTCAGCGGGTCCTGGGTCTCCAGCGCCTCCAGCCCGCCCTGCGGCATGGAGAAGGGGTTGTGGCTGAAATCCACCTGCCCCGTTTCCTCGTTCAGTTCGAACATCGGGAAGTCGGTGACCCAGCAGAAGCGGTAGGCGTCGGGCTCGATCAGGCCGAGTTCGGTGCCCAGCCGCGTGCGCGCCTTGCCGGCCAGCTTCGCCGCATCCTCGGGCTTGCCGGCGGCGAAGAACACCGCATCCCCGTCCTTCAGCCCCATCTGGTCGCGGATGGCGAGGCCGCGGCCCGCGTCGAGGTTGCGCGCAATGGGCCCGGCCGCCGCGCCATTCTCGAAGGTGATGTAGCCCAGGCCCCCCGCGCCCTCGCCGCGGGCCCATTCGTTCAGCTTGTCGAAGAAGCTGCGCGGGTTGCCGCCCGCCCCGGGGGCGGGGATGGCGCGCACCACGCCGCCCGAGGCCGCGATCTTCGCGAACAGCCCGAAGCTCGATCCCGCGAAATGCGCCGTCACATCCGCGATGCGCAGCGGGTTGCGCAGGTCGGGCTTGTCCGAGCCAAACTCCAGCATCGCCTGGTCGAAGGGGATGCGCGGGAAGGGGGCGGGGGTGACGGCCCGCCTGGTGCCGGAGAAGTCGGAAAATTCCTCGAAGACGCCGGCCAGCACGGGCTCGATGGCGGCGAAGACGTCCTCCTGGGTGACGAAGCTCATCTCGAAGTCGAGCTGGTAGAACTCGCCCGGGGAGCGGTCGGCGCGGGAGGCCTCGTCGCGGAAGCAGGGCGCGATCTGGAAGTAGCGGTCGAAGCCGGCCACCATGCACAGCTGCTTGAACTGCTGCGGCGCCTGCGGAAGCGCGTAGAACTGGCCCGGGTGCAGGCGGGCGGGCACCAGGAAGTCGCGCGCGCCCTCCGGGCTGGATGCCGTCAGGATGGGCGTCTGGAACTCGGTGAAGCCCTGCTCGATCATGCGCCGGCGGATCGAGGCGATGACCTGGCTGCGCAGCATCAGGTTGCGGTGCGGCTTGTCGCGGCGCAGGTCGAGGAAGCGGTAGCGCAGGCGCAGGTCCTCGGGGAAGTCGGCATCCCCCGCCACCTGGATGGGCAGCACCGCGGCCTCGCTCTGCACCGAGAGTTCCGCGACCCGAAGTTCGATCGCGCCGGTGGGCAGCTTGTCGTTCACCGTGGCCCCCTCGCGCGCCACCACCTGGCCGGTGACGGTCACGACGCTTTCGGGGCGCAGCCGGTCGGCGGCCTCGAAGACGGGGCTGCCCTGGGCGACGACGCATTGCGTGAGGCCGTGGTGGTCGCGCAGGTCGATGAACAGCAGGCCGCCATGGTCGCGCTTGCGGTGCACCCAGCCCGAGAGGCGGGCGGTGGTGCCGGCGTGCTCGGCGCGGAGCGCGCCGCAGGTGTGGGTGCGGTAGGCGTGCATGGGACCCCTGGGTGCGAGGCGGAAAAACCGGGGCGGAAAGGGCCCCCGTGGCGGCCGGAAGTCAAGCCACCGGCTTGCGCGGCGGCCACGAAACCCTAAAGCAGCCTGATGCGCCGCAGCCCCGACCCCGAGCCCCGCCTGATCACCGCCACCGAGGAGCTGGCCGCGCTGTGCGAGCGCCTGCGCGCCGAGCCCTTCGTGACCGTGGACACCGAGTTCATGCGCGAGCGCACCTACTGGCCCGAGCTGTGCGTGGTGCAGCTGGCCGGCGCGGATGAGGTGGCGGTGGTGGACGCCCAGGCCGAGGGCATCGACCTGACGGCGCTGGGCGAATTGCTGGCCGACCCCGCGGTGGTGAAGGTGTTCCACGCCGCCCGGCAGGACGTCGAGATCTTCCTGCTGCGCTTCGGCGCCGTGCCCACGCCGCTGTTCGACACCCAGGTGGCGGCCATGGTGGCGGGCTTCGGCGACCAGGCCAGCTATGACAGCCTGGTGCGCGCCCTGGCCGGGGCCGCGATCGACAAGGCGCACCGCTTCAGCGACTGGTCGGCGCGGCCGCTTTCGGCGGCGCAGATCGCCTATGCGGCGGCCGATGTGACGCATCTGCGCCGCGTCTATCTCCAGCTGCGCGAGAAGCTGCTGGAGGAAGGGCGGCTCGACTGGGTGGCGCAGGAGATGGACGCGCTGGCCGATCCCGAGACCTACATCACCCGGCCCGAGAACGCCTGGGAGCGGCTGAAGGCCAAGAGCACGAATCGCCGCTTCCTGGCCGTGCTGCGCGCCGCCGCCGCCTGGCGCGAGGCCGAGGCGCAGCGGCTGAACATCCCGCGCGGGCGGCTGGCCAAGGACGAGACGCTGCTGGAGGTCGCCGCCAGCATCCCCGAGACGCCCGAGCAGCTCGCCCGCGCGCGCGGCGTG
>SKWC01000397.1 GCA_007129145.1 Rubritepida sp. | reverse complement strand
GCTCGCTGCCGCCCGCGCCGCGCTGCGGCGCCGCAAAACATTGTAAGTTGCGCCGCGAATCGGCAGGGTGCGGCCATGGCGCTTGTCATCACGGTGGCGCAGCAGAAGGGCGGCGCGGGAAAATCTACGCTGGCGGCGAATCTCGCGGTCGCGCTGGGGGCCGAGGGCGCGCGCGTCACGCTGCTCGACACCGACCCGCAAGGCACGCTCACGCGCTGGCACGGGCTGCGCGACCCCGCCGCGCGGCCGCTGCGCTTCGACGCACCGGCGGGCTGGCGGGTGCAGGGCGCGCTCGACCGCCACCGGCGCGAGGCGGATTTCGTCGTCATCGACACGCCCCCGCATGCCGAGACCGAGTCGCGGCTGGCGGTGCGCGCGGCCGATCTCGTGCTGGTGCCGCTGCAGCCCTCCCTGCCCGACCTCTGGGCCAGCGAGGCCACGCTGAAGCTCGCTGAGGCCGAGCGCCGGGCGCACCGCATCGTGCTGAACCGCATGCCGCCCAGCGGCAAGCTGCGCGACGTGATCCTGGAAGAACTCGCCCGCCGCGGCGCGCCAGTGCTCGAGCAGCGGCTGGGCAACCGCTCGGCCTATGCGGCGGCCTTCGCGCTGGGCCTCGGCGTGACCGAAAGCGAACCCCGCAGCGCGGCGGCGGCCGAGATGCGGGCGCTGGCCTCTTCCCTCCGCGGCTTCACGCCCTAAGCTTTGGCGCATGATCAGCAACATCGCCTACACGCTCCACCTTCTCTTTGCCGTCCTGTGGGTCGGCGGCATGGCCTTCGCACTCTATGCGGTGCGGCCATCGCTCGCGGTGCTGGAACCGGCGCAGCGCATGGCCGTCATGGGCGGCGTGCACAGGCGCTTCTTCCTGGTGGTGTGGCACGCCATGCCCATCGTGCTGCTCACCGGCTGGTGGCTGCTGTTCGGCCATTACGGCGGCTTCCGCGGCGCGGGCTGGCATGTGCACCTGATGCACATGACGGGCATCATCATGGGCGCGGTCTACATCGCGATCTTCGCCGGCCCCTGGAAGCAGATGCGCGCGGCACTCGCCGCGAACGACATCGCCGGCGCCGCCGCGGCCAATGACAAGGTCCGCCAGCTTGTCCTGGTGAACCTGCTGCTCGGCCTGGTCACGGTGGGCGTGGCCGGGTGGGGCCGGCTGGGATGAGCCGCCTGCCGCGCGGCATCGCCATCAGCGACGACGACTACCCGGAGCTGGAGGCGGTCGCCGCCATCCAGCGCGGCCTGCACGGCTACAACCAGGAGATGGGCGGCCCCTACGACCGCGAGCCCATCACGGTCCTGGCCCGCGACGATGCCGAGGTGGTGAAGGGCGGGCTGCTCGGCCTCACCTACTGGAACTGGCTGTTCATCGACTGGCTGTGGCTGGCGCGCGAGATGCGCGGCCAGGGGCTGGGGACGGAGTTGCTGCACCGCGCCGAGGCCATCGCCCGCGCGCGCGGCTGCACCCACGCCTACACCGACACCTTCAGCTTCCACGGCCCGCAGTTCTGGCTGCGCAACGGCTGGACCGAGGCCGGGCGACTGGATGGCATGCCGCCGGGCCATGCCCGCATCTGGTACCAGAAGACTCTCTGAAAGAAAGGAAACGCCGATGAAAGCCGCCGTCGTGACGGAAGCGGGCCTGCGCGTCCAGGAGATCCCCGAGCCCAAGCCCGGCCCCGAGCAGGTGCTGGTGCGGCTGCGCGCCATCGGGCTGAACCGCGCCGACCTGGGCGTAGCCGCCGGGCACCGCCATGGCGCGCTGGGCGGCCCCGGCGCCATCCCGGGCCTGGAAGGCGCGGGCGAGGTGGTCGAGGTCGGCGCGGAGGTGCCGGATTCCATCCGCCCGGGCATGCGGGTGATGGTGGCCACCGCCTCGACCTATGCGGAATACGCGCTGGCCGATTGGGGCCGGGTGATGCCGCTGCCCGATGCCAACATCTCCTGGGAGACGGCCGCCACCCTGCCGGTGGCGCTGCAGACCATGCACAATGCGGTGGTGACGCATGGGCTGTGCAGGCCGGGCGCGTCCGTGATGATCCAGGGCGCGTCCTCGGGCGTGGGGCTGATGGGGCTGCAGATCGCGCGGCTGATGGGGGCCTCGGTGGTGGTGGGCACCTCCACCAACCCCGAGAAGCGCGCGCGGCTCGCGGAATTCGGCGCGACCCATGCGGTGGACACCAACGATCCGTCCTGGGTGCAGCAGGTGCTGGACGCCACCGGCGGGCGCGGGGTGGATGCGGTGGTGGACCAGATCAGCGGCGCGCTGGTCTCGCAGACCTTGAAGGCCACCGCCATCCTGGGGCGCATCGTCAATGTCGGCCGCCTGGGCGGGGCAAAGGCCGAATTCGACTTCGACACCCATGCGGCGCGGCGCATCAGCTACATCGGCGTGACCTTCCGCACCCGCAGCATCGCGGAGGTGCGCGAGATCGTGCGGCTGATGCGCGCCGACCTCTGGCCCGCGCTGTCGGAGGGCAAGCTCGGTTTGCCGCTCGACCGCGTGTTCCACCTCGATGAGGTGAATGAGGCGCTGGCCCATATGAAGGCCAACGCCCATTTCGGGAAGATTGCCATGGTGACGGGCTGAAAGCCCGGCGCCGGTTCAATGCCGTGACGGGCTGAAAGCCCGTCACGCGCGCATTCTCAGTTCAGGAAGGGATTGCGCGGTCCCGTGCGCTGCGCCGGGCCGTAATGCCGCGCCAGGTAGTCCACGATCAGAACGCGCTCCTCGCCCTCCAGCGGGTTCATGCCGTGGGTGTCGGTCATCCAGGTCATCAGCCGGTCCCATTCCTCGCGCGGGAAGCGGCTGCGGCGGATGATCGCGGTGCTGTGGCAGGCGGTGCAGGCGTAGAACACCTCCTCCTGCCCCTCGCCGGCCGGCAGAACGCTGGGGTCCTCGACATGCATCTCGGTCGGATCGACCGGAGCGGGCTGCTGGGCGAAGGCGACGCCCCCACCCAGCAGCAGCAGGATGGACAGAATACGCAGCATCAGCCCACCAGGATCGCGGCGCGGCTGATGGGATTCGCCCCGTAGCCCTGCGGGTTCCAGTTCGGCGGGGCGTGCGGCTGCATCCGGCCCTCGCTGTCGGTGGCGCGGTACCAGATCTCGAAATACCCGTCCGAGGGCAGGCTCACCCGCCCCTGCCAGCGCTGCCAGGCATGACGGTTCGCCGGGGCCGAGACTTCCATACGCGTCCAGTTGGCGCCGTAGTCCACGCTGACATCCACCGCGCTGACCGTCAGGTCGCCGGCCCAGGCCGCGCCACGCAGATCCAGGCTGCGCGTGCCCGCATCGAGCCGCGTGCCATGCGCATGCGAGGACAGGATCGAGCGGACGGGCATGCTCTCCATGTCGCGGAAGCTGCTGCCGTCATTGCTGCTGCCCGGCACGATGGGCGTGACTGGAATGCGGTAGCTGGTGCCGCCCATTCCCTGGCCGCGGTGCGGCTCGGGCAGGATGGCGATGCGCGTCAGCCACTTCTGGCTGAGGCTGCCCGGCCAGCCGGGGACCAGCGTGCGCACCGGCCCGCCATGCGCATGCGGTAGCGGTCCGCCGTTCATGCCCCAGACGATCAGCGTGTCCTCGTCCATCGCCTTGGCGATGCGCATGCCGCGGCTGATCGCCTGGCGCTCCGGATCGCCCGACAGGTGCGGGTCGGCGCCATAATGCCCAGTGTAGCGCCCGGTCTCCTTCAGCCCGGCGGCGCGCAGCACGTCGCGCAGCCGCACGCCGGTGTAGACGGCATTGCCGATCGCGCCATTGCCCCACTGGTTGCCGCGGGTCTGCGGCTGGAAATGCGCGCGCCCATTGCCGCCGCATTCCATCTGCAGCTGCATGGTCACGTTGTCGAACCGGCTGCGAAGCTCGCCCAGGCGGATGGTCAGCGGGCTGTCCACCTCGCCGTCGATGCGGATCTCCCAGGCGTCGGGGTTCTCGGCCACCGGAGGGAACTGACCGTTGTTGCGCAGGAAGAACTTGTCATTGGGGGTGACGGCGTCATCGAGCAGGTGCTCGGGCGTCTCCAGCACCAGCGGGCGCTCGCCCTGCAGGAT
>SKWC01000448.1 GCA_007129145.1 Rubritepida sp. | reverse complement strand
CGCGGTCCAGCGCCTGCGCCATGAAGCCCGGCAGCGACCGCAATGCCTGCAGATGGCTGTCCAGCCCCGCCGCATCCAGCCGGCCGCGGTCGCGCGCCGCCTTCAGCGCCAGCAGCGCCAGCACCTGCAATTGCGCGGTGAAGGCCTTGGTCGAGGCGACGCCGATCTCGGGGCCGGCCACGGTCAGCACCGCCCCGTCGCTTTCGCGCGCCATGCTGCTCTCGGGGACGTTCACCACGGCCAGCACGCGCTGGCGCTGCCGGCGCAGCAGCTTCAGCGCGGCCAGCGTGTCGGCGGTCTCGCCCGACTGGCTGACCAGGATGGCGGCGCCGCCCTCGGGCAGCGGCGGGTCGCGGTAGCGGAATTCGCTGGCCACATCGGCGTCCACCGGCAGCCGCGCCAACTGCTCGATCCAGTAGCGGCCGACCAGGCCGGCCAGGAAGGCGCTGCCGCAGGCCGTGATGGTCAGGCGCGGCAGGTGGGTGGCGTCGAAGGGAAGGTTGGGCAGGTTCACGCCCAGCGTGGCGGGGTCGAGGTACTGCCGCAGCGTGTCGCCCAGCACGGCCGGGTGCTCGTGCAGCTCCTTTTCCATGAAGTGGCGGTAGTTGCCCTTCCCCGTGGCCGCGCCCGAGAGCATGGTCCGGCGCACCGCGCGCTCGGCCGGCAGGCCGGCGGCGTCGAAGAAGCGCGCGCCGGTGTCGGTGATCTCGACGTGGTCGCCCTCATCCAGATAGGCGATGCGGCTGGTGAGCGGCGCGAGCGCCAGCGCGTCGGAGCCGACATACATCTCGCCCTCGCCGAAGCCGACCGCCAGCGGCGCGCCATGCCGGGCCGCGATCATGAGCCTTGCGTGGCCGGCGAAGATCACCGCCACCGCGAAGGCGCCATGCACCCGCGCGAGTGCTGCGGCGGTGGCCGCGCGCGGCGCGAGGCCGCGGGCCAGGTGCAGGTCCACCAGCTTGCAGAAGGTCTCGGTGTCGGTCTCGGTCTCGAAGGCGTAGCCCTCGGCCTCGAGTTCGGCGCGGAGTTCGGCGTAATTCTCGAAGATGCCGTTGTGCACCACGGCGACGCGCGCCGTGGCGTGGGGGTGGGCGTTGCGCTCGACCGGCGCGCCATGGGTGGCCCAGCGCGTGTGGCCGATGCCCGTGGTGCCCGGCAGGGGCTGGGCATCGAGCACGGCGGCGAGGTTGTGCAGCTTGCCCTCGGCGCGGCGGCGCGCGATGCCGCCATTGTCCAGCGTGGCGATGCCGGCGCTGT
Source organism: Rubritepida sp. (assembly GCA_007129145.1). GTDB lineage: Bacteria > Pseudomonadota > Alphaproteobacteria > Acetobacterales > Acetobacteraceae > Roseococcus. The sequence goes on along the minus strand of SKWC01000448.1, from coordinate 2,827 downwards.
CATAGCCGCGGTATTCCAGGCGCTTCAGCGCCTCGAGCAGGCGGGGGGCGGCGGCCTCGCGCCCCACGATTCCGACGATGCCGCACATGTCAGTGGTCCGATCGCTGCTGTCTGTTCCAGGCGGCGTGAACCGGCCGACCGGCAATGCTGTCCGCGAAACGCGCCACTAGCGCCGCCTGCCCTTCATGCCACGCCCGAGCTTGTTCGCCTGCCGGCCGCGGGCGATGGCCAGCGCGTTGTCGGGCACGTCCTCGGTGATGACGCTGCCGGCCGCGGTGACGGCATGCGCGCCCACCCGCACCGGGGCGACGAGGGCGGTGTCGCTGCCGATGAAGGCGCCCTCGCCGATCTCGGTGCGATGCTTGGCCAGGCCGTCATAGTTGCAGGTGATGGTGCCCGCGCCGATGTTGGCCCCCGCGCCGACCGTGACATCGCCCAGGTAGGTCAGGTGGTTGGCCTTGGCGCCGGCACCCAGCCGCGCGGCCTTCAGCTCCACGAAATTGCCCACATGCGCGGCTTCCCCCACCGCCGTGCCCGGGCGCAGCCGGGCATAGGGGCCGATGACGGCGCCCGGGCCGACGCTGCACGCCTCGAGATGGGAGAAGGCGCGGATGGTGGCACCCTCGGCCACCGTCACCCCCGGGGCGAAGACCACATGGGGTTCCACCGTGACATCGGGCGCGAGGGCGGTGTCCCAGGCGAGTTGCACCGTCTCGGGGCGGATGAGCGTCGCCCCGCCCAGCATGGCGGCCTGGCGCAGCCGGGCCTGGATCTCGGCCTCGGCGGTGGCGAGTTCGGCGCGGGTGTTGATGCCGCGCAACTCGGCCTCGGGGGCTTCCACGGCGCGCACCGCGCGGCCCTCGGCACGCGCGGCGGCGATGACATCGGTCAGGTAGTATTCGCCCGCGGCATTGGCGTTGGACAGGCCGCCCAGCCAGCGGAAAAGATCGGCCGCCGGGGCGCAGATGACGCCGGCGTTGCAGAGCGGGATGGCGCGTTCGGCCGCGGTCGCGTCGGCCCATTCGACGATGCGCTGCACCATGCCCGCGTCATCGGTCACGACGCGGCCGTAGCGGCCGGGATCGGCGGGGCGCATGGCCAGCAGCACCAGCCCTGCTGCGCGCCGGGCGTCGAGCAGAAGCGCGATGGTCTGCTGCGTGATCAGCGGGTTGTCGCCGTAGAGCACCGCGACATCGCCCGCGAAATCCTGGAGTGCGGGGGCGGCGAGGCGGGCGGCGTGGCCGGTGCCCAGGCGTTCGTGCTGGACCACGGTGGGATGGGGGGCGACGGTGGCTTCGAGTTCGGCCATGCCGGGGCCGACCACGACCAGCACGCGCTGGAACAGAGGCGCGCAGGAAGCCAGCAGGTGCTGGATCATCGGCCTTCCGGCCAGCGGGTGCATGACCTTGGGGCGCGCGGACTTCATGCGGGTCCCCTGGCCCGCGGCGAGGATGATGGCGGCGTGCATGGGCGCGACACTGCCGGAAGCGGCGGCTTCGGCAATCGGGGCGGCGTTGAAATTCTGCTGCGCCGTGTTGCGCGGGGGCTTCATCGCGTCAGGCTGTCCACGAGTGCGTCGTTGGATCGGCTGACCATGCCGGGCAGCAGCAGCGCATCCAGCAGCCACCACAGCATGATGAGGCCGAGCCCGATGAAGCCGACCAGCAGGATGGTGAGCGCCCAGGAGACCAGCAGAAGCAGCAGCATGATGGTGCCCGAGACCCAGCGGCCAAGATACATGCGGTGCACCCCACCATAGCCCAGGAAGAACCAGATCAGATAGGCGAGCAGCAGGGATTTCGCGCCGGCCTCATAGCGCAGCCTGGCGATGGTGTCGGGCGAGGGGCGGTCCTGTGGCAGGGGCATCGCGGCGGGGTTCCTTGGCTGGCCGAGTCGGCGGAATGCGGGCATAGATGAGGAGTCGAAGCCGGAACGGGAATGTGCCGCATGACCATAGCCTTCCACACCTGGAACACCCCCAATGGCCGCAAGATCAGCGTGGCGCTTGAGGAGATGGGGCTGCCCTATGCGGTGCATCCGGTCAACATCTCGAAGGGCGAGCAGTTCCGCCCCGAGTTCCTGGCCATCGCGCCGAACAACCGCATCCCGGCGATCCTGGACCCGGACGGCCCGGGCGGGCAGCCGATCAGCGTCTTCGAGAGCGGCGCGATCCTGCATTACCTGGCCGAGAAGACCGGGCGCTTCCTGCCGCGCGACCTGCGCGCGCGCACCGAGGTGATGGAGTGGCTGATGTGGCAGATGGGCGGCTTCGGACCGATGCCGGGCCAGGTGCACCACTTCCTGATGCAGCCGGACGGGCCGGCCCGGGACTACGGCTTCCAGCGCTACCACAGCGAGACGAAGCGCCTGTATGGCGTGCTGGACAAGCGGCTGGCGGGCCGCGATTTCGTGGCTACCGCGGGCGAGCCTTCCATTGCGGATTTCGCCATTCTGGGCTGGGCGTGGCGGCATGAGCGCCATCAGGTGCCCTTCGACGACCTGCCCCATGTGGGCGCCTGGTATCAGCGGATGATGGCGCGCCCGGCCGTGAAGCGCGGCTTCGAGGTTTCGCTGGGCTGATTGGTTTGACGGGCGCCTCCGGCGCGGTTATGCCTTTGTTTGCATACGCCGTGTGTCCCTTGTGCGGAGGGGTGGCCGAGTGGCCGAAGGCGGCGGTTTGCTAAACCGTTAGACGATGTAAAGTCGTCTCGTGGGTTCGAATCCCATCCCCTCCGCCATTCCCTTGAAAAAGCTGCCAAAATCAACATCTGTCCCGGCGCCCGACGCCGCATATGCGCGCCTGAAACCGTTATGTGTGCCGGTTTTG
>SKWC01000047.1 GCA_007129145.1 Rubritepida sp. | reverse complement strand
GGCGTTGCGCAACTCGGCGAAGAAGGAATTGGCCAGCCGCATCAGGCCGAAGCCGATGATCAGCGCGACCGGGACGGCCACCAGCGCCCCCACCCCCTGCTGCGGCGCGAGCGCGTCCACGGCGCGCGCATAGGCAATGGGCACCAGCACATTCGCGCCCTTGGCCAGCACCAGACTGGCCACCGCCGCGACAACCCGCCAGCGGATCTCCGGGTCCTCGCGCGGCCACAGATAGGGCAGGATGGACAGCAGTGCGGCGCGTTGGCGCGGCGCGGGGGCGGTGGAGCTCATGTCCCGGAGATGGACCGGAACCGAGATGTTGGAAATGGGTCGCGGCGTGTAGCATGGCCGCCATGCCCGCTTCGCTGATGCGCCACATCCTGGCCTGCAACAACACGCCCTCGCCCCCGCCGCGCCTGCCCTTCCGCATGGCGGGCGCGCAGGTGGGCTGGGTGCCCGAGGCGGTGGCCGAGGCGCTGGACGGCCATGGCGGCTTCATCCGCGACGCCGGCGGCCTGCTCCTGACGGCCGAGACCCCGGCCGCGCGCAGCGCCGCCATGGAGGATGCCCTGCCCGGGCTGGTGGGTCGCGGCCTGCTGCGCCGCCGCGGCGAGGGCTTCGACATCCGCGCGGCGGCCGAGGGCACGGTCCTGGCCGTGCTCGACCGCGGCGCCATCCCCGCCTTCGGCGTGATCGGCCATGGCGTCCACCTGAACGGCCTGGTGCGCCGCGCGGACGGGCTGCATGTCTGGGTGGGGGTGCGCTCGGCCACCAAGGCGGTGGCGCCGGGGCAGCTCGACAACATCGTGGGCGGCGGCGTCTCGGCCGGCCACACCCCGCGCGAGACCCTGCTGAAGGAGGCGATGGAGGAGGCCGCCATCCCCCCCGGCCTCGCCGCCCGCGCCGAGGAGCGCGGCCGCATCTCCTATGTGCTGACGCTGCCCGAGGGGCTGCGGCGCGACATGCTGCATGTCTTCGACCTGGAGCTGCCCGAGGATTTCATCCCGCGCCCCAATGACGATGAAGTGGAGCGCTTCGAGCTCTGGCCCGCCCAGCGGTTGCTGGCCGCCATTCGCGACACCGACAACGTGAAATTCAATGTAAATCTGGTGCTGATCGACCTGTTTCTCCGCGAGGGATTGATCCCCAACGGCGATGCGGAGGGCGAATTGCTGCGCGCCGGACTGCAACAACCGCTGTGATCAACGATTGCGTGGGACCCGGAACGATGCGAGGCTCCCCCCTTCCGCACCCGCAGGAGGGCCGCACCATGACCGCCACCATCCCCGTCCTCGACCTGGGTCCGCTGCGCGAAGGCGCGCCCGGCGCGCTGGAGCGCCTGGGCCAGGAGCTCCGACAGGCCTTCACCGAGGTCGGCTTCTACTTCGTGCGCAACCACGGCATCCCGCAGCAGCTGCTGGACGACACCTTCGCCGCCGCCGAGCACTTCCACGCCATGCCGCTGGAGGACAAGCTCGCGCTCAAGATCAATGAGCACAATGTCGGCTACATGCCGATGCGCGGCGCCACCACCCGCGTGAATGCGGTGGGCGAGGTCGCGCTGCCCAACGCCAATGAGGCCGTGTTCTTCAAGCGCGACCTGCCGGCCGACCACCCCGATGTGGTGGCCAACCGCCGCTTCCGCGGCATGAACCAGTGGCCCGCCAAGCTGCCCGGCTTCCGCGAGCAGGTGCTGGCCGCCTGCGCCGCCTTCGAGGGGCTGGGGCTGAGCCTGCTGCCGCTCTACGCGCGCGCGCTGAACCTGCCCGCGGACTACTTCGCCTCCTTCTTCACCGACCCGATGTTCACCCTGCGCATGTCGCACTACCCGACGCAGGAGCCGACCGCGCCGGAGAATGAGTTCGGCATCGCGCCGCACATCGACACCAGCTTCATGACGATCCTGGCGCAGAACCGCATCCCCGGCCTGTCGCTGCGCCTGACCACCGGCGAATGGATCGACGCCCCCGCCCCCGAGGGCGCGCTGCTGATCAACGGCGGGATGCTGCTGCGCCGCTGGACGGACAACCGCTTCCTGGCCACGCCGCACCGCGTGATCAACCGCTCGGGCCGCGAACGCTACGCCATCCCCTTCTTCTTCGACTGCAACTACGACGCCGTGATGGCCCCCATCACCGAGGATGGCAGCCCCGCGCGCATGCCCGCGATCACCTATCCCGAGTTCATGACCGGCTACCAGCGCACGAACTTCCACCACGCCGCCGAGAAGAACGAGGAAAAGGTCCAGCTCCAGGGGGCCTGAAGGCAGGGGGGCGCCTGCCGCCCCCTCCCCCGCGCGCCCTCAGCCCTTGAGGGCGCGCGCCCCGATGTCGCGACGGCAGAAGCCGCCCGGCCAATCCACCCGCGCGATGGCCGCATAGGCCGCGTCGCGCGCCGCCTGCAGCGTCAGCCCCACGGCACCCACGCCCAGCACTCGCCCGCCGGCCGCGACAAGCGCGCCATCCTCGCGCCGCGCCGTGCCGGCGTGGAAGATGGTGACATCCGGCACCTGCGCCGCCGCCTCCAGCCCGCCGATTTCGCCGTCACCCTGCGGCGCCTCCGGGTACCCCCGCGCGGCCAGCACCACCAGGATGGATGACAGCGCCTCCCAGCGCAGGTCGAAATGCGCAAGCTCGCCCTGGGTCGCGGCCAGCAGGGCGGGCAGCAGGTCGCTCTTGAGGCGCAGCATCAGCGCCTGGCATTCGGGATCGCCGAAGCGGACGTTGAACTCCAGCAGCTTCGGCCCCGCTCCGGTCAGCATCAGCCCGGCGAACAGCACGCCGCGGAAGGGCGCGCCGCGCCGCGCCATCTCGGCCAGCACGGGGCGGATGCAGCGCGCCATCACCTCGGCCTCCAGCGCGGGCGTCCAGCAGGGCGGCGGCGAGTAGGCGCCCATGCCCCCGGTGTTGGGCCCCGCATCGCCGTCGAAGGCGCGCTTGTGGTCCTGCGCAGCGCCGAAGGGGATGGCGGTGGTGCCGTCGCACAGCGCGAAGAAGCTGACTTCCTCGCCTTCCAGGCATTCCTCGATCACCACCCGCGTCCCGGCCGCGCCATGCAGCCGCGCCTCCATCATGGCCGCGACGGCGTCGTTCGCCTCCTCGATGCTCTGCGCGACCACAACGCCCTTGCCCGCCGCCAGGCCGTCGGCCTTCACCACGATGGGCGCGCCGCGCGCGCGGATGTGGGCACGCGCGGCCTCGGCATCGGTGAAGACGGCGTGTTCGGCGGTGGGCGCGCCGGCGGCCAGCGCCACCTCCTTGAAGAAGGCCTTGCTGCCCTCCAGCCGCGCCGCCGCCGCCGAGGGGCCGAAGCAGGCGATGCCCGCCTCGGCGCAGGCATCCGCAAGCCCGAGCGTCAGCGGCGCCTCCGGCCCGGCCACCACCAGGTCAATGCTTTGCTCACGCGCGAAGCCGATGATGGCGGGAATGTCCGTCGCCTTGATGTCCACGCATTCGGCCAGCTCCGCGATGCCCGGATTGCCCGGCGCGCACCACAGCCGCGTGAGCAGCGGCGAGGCCGCGATGGCCCAGCACAGCGCATGCTCGCGGCCGCCGCCGCCCACCACCAACACACGCATGCGCGCCTCCCGAAAACCCGAATCGATCCATATACAGGGGGCATGGATGGTGTGATGAGCAAAACCCCCGACACCAACACCCCCGAATACGGTGTGGGGGAACTCGCCGGCGCCATCAAGCGCACGCTGGAGGGGCAGTTCGCCCGCGTGCGCGTGCGCGGCGAGCTGACCGAGGTGAAGCCCTACCCCTCGGGGCACATCTACCTCTCGCTCAAGGACGCCGACGCCAAGCTCGAAAGCGTCATCTGGCGCAGCGCGGTGCGAAACCTCGGCCTCAAGCCCGAGAACGGCGTCGAGGTCGTCGCCACCGGCCGCATCTCGACCTACGCCGACCGCTCGAAGTACCAGCTGGTGATCGAGAAGCTGGAATACGCCGGCGAGGGCGCGCTGCTGGCCCGCATCGAGGCGCTGCGCCAGCGCCTGCTGGCCGAAGGGCTGTTCGAGCGCAAGCGCCCCCTGCCCCTGCTGCCGCGCGTCATCGGCGTGGTCACCAGCGAACGCGGCGCCG
>SKWC01000039.1 GCA_007129145.1 Rubritepida sp. | reverse complement strand
CGCGCGTGCTGGTGCGCAACCACGCCGCCCTGCCGGAGAACATCGCGCCGCGCCGCCACGGGCCGGGGCCGCTCACGCTGGTGCACCTGGGCGCCATCACCCGCGCGCGGGGCTGGCCGCAGATGCTGGCGGCGCTCGCGCTGTGCCCGGCGGGGACGCGGCTGCTGGTGATCGGCCGCTTCACCGATCGCAGCGAGGGCGATTTCCGCGCCGAGGCGGAGCGGCTCGGCGTGTCTGGGCGCATCACCCTGACCGGCTGGCTGCCGGCCGAGGCCGCGCTTTCCCGCGCGGCGGCCGAGGCCGATGTGAACCTGATCCTGTTCCAGCCCGGCGAGGAGAACCACCGCCTCGCGCTGCCGCACAAGCTGTTCGACGGGATGGCGCTGGGCCTGCCGGTCGTCGCGCCCGGCTTCGCCGAGCCCGTGGCGGCGGTGGTGCGGGACTCGGGCGGGGGTCTGCTGGCCGATGTGACGCGCCCCCATGCCATCGCCGCCGCCGTCGCGGCTCTGGCCGATCCCGTGCGGCGTGCCGCGATGGGTGCGGCCGCGCGGCAGGCGGTGGCGCGGGATTGGGCATGGCCGCCCGAGGCTGCGCGACTTGTTACATTGCACTGCAACCTTCGGACTGGCGCATGCCAAGTAAACAACCTACAAGCCGCAGCATGACGAACCGCGCTCCCTCGGGCAGGCTGGTTCACGCAGGGCTGGACGCCGTTCTGGCGCTGCTCGCGCTTCCCGTGGCGCTTTGGCTCGCCGGGCCGGGAAACTGGCCGTCCGATGCGGGATGGTGGGCGCTGGCGCTGCCGGTGTCGCTGCTGTGCGTGCTGCCCTTCGGCTGGGCTTTCAGGCTGCACGCGCAATATTGGCGCTTCAGCGGTGTGCACGACCTGATGGCGGTGGCCGCGACCGCCCTGGGCGGGGCGCTGCTGCTGCGCCTTGTCATGCTCTGGCCCGACCTGCCGCCGCCGGCCAACCCGACCTTCCCGGTGCTGCATGCGATGGTTCTGGGCCTGATGCTCGGCCTGCCGCGGCTGGCCGGCCGGCTGCAGGCCTTCCGGCGCCTGGTGGAGCCCGAGGCCGCGCCCTCCATCCTGGTGGCGGGCAGCGCCGATGAGGTGGACCTGTTCCTGCATGCGCTGGCGCGGCAGCGGCGTCCGGCCTACCGCGTCGAGGGGGTGCTGACGCGCCGCACCCGCCAGGCCGGCCGGCGCCTGCATGGCGCGCCCATCCTGGGCTCGCTGGACGATGGCCCGGCGGTGCTCGATGCGCTGCGCGCCGCGCGGCGGCTTCCCGCGATGCTGGTGCTGACCTCGCCCCGCCTGCGCCATGGCGCGATGAACCGGCTGCTGGATGCGGCCGACCGGCATGGCGTGGCGACGCGCGCCGCACCCTCGCCCACCGCCCTGCGCGACGCCGCGCCGCGCCCGGGCGCGGAATCCGGACCCGGGGCACTGGTTCTGAGGCCCATCTCGATCGAGGAATTGCTGGACCGCCCTCAGGTTTCGCTGGACCGCGAGGGCATGGCGCGGCTGGTGCAGGGCAGGCGGGTGCTGGTCACCGGCGCGGGCGGGACCATCGGCGGCGAGTTGGCGCGGCAGGTCGCGGCCCTCGGGCCGGCCATGCTGACCCTGCTCGACCATGGCGAATACGCGCTCTACCAGATCGACCTCGAACTCTCGGAGCACCACCCGGCCATCCCGCGCCGCGCCATGCTGGCCGATGTGCGCGACGAGGTGCGGCTGCGCCGCCTGATGCAGGAGGCGCGGCCGGAACTGGTCTTCCATGCGGCGGCGCTGAAGCATGTGCCCATGGTCGAGAGCGACCCGCTGGAGGGCGTGCTGACCAACACCCACGGGACCCGCGTGGTGGCCGATGCGGCGCAGGCGGCCGGGGCGGCGCTGATGGTGTTCATCTCGACCGACAAGGCGGTGAACCCGACCTCGGTGATGGGTGCCAGCAAGCGGCTGGCCGAGATGTACTGCCAGGCGCTGGACCGCCGCGCCCGCGCCGAGGGGCAGGGGATGCGCTGCATCACCGTGCGCTTCGGCAATGTGCTGGGCTCGACCGGCAGCGTGGTGCCGCTGTTCACCCGCCAGCTCCAGCGCGGCGGGCCGCTGACCGTGACGCATCCGGACATGCGGCGCTACTTCATGACGGTGCGCGAGGCGGTGGGCCTCGTGCTGCAGGCCGCCGTGGTGGGGGCGGCCGACCGTGCCGATGCCCCGCCGGAACTGCGCGACGGCGGCATCTTCGTGCTCGACATGGGCGAGCCGGTGAAGATCGTGGATCTGGCGCGGCGCATGATCCGCCTGGCGGGGCTGCGTCCCGAGCAGGATGTGGAGATCCGCTTCACCGGGCTGCGCCCCGGCGAGAAGCTGTTCGAGGAGACCTTCCACGGCCAGGAGCCGCCGCGCGACACGGCCTTCCCGGGGCTGCTGGTCGCCACGCCGCGCACCGCCGACCCCGCCCTGGTCGGCCGCGCGCTGGAGGAGATGGCCGCGACCGCGCGGACGGGCCATGCGGGGCTCGTGCTGGCGCAGCTGTCGCGTCTCGTGCCGGAGTTCAGCCGCAACGGCACCGGCGGCGCGTCACATGCCGACACGAAAAGCGAGCGCCCGGGGGGTTGATCTGGCGCGGCGCCCGGCGGAGACGGCGCGCATGAGCCCATCCTCCGCCCCCATCGCCCTGTTCGACATGAAGGCCCAGCAGGGCCGCATCCGCGCAGAACTCGACCGCCGTATCGCCGCCGTCCTGGATTCGGGACGCTTCATCAACGGCCCCGAGGTGGCCGAGTTGGAGGCCGCGCTGGCGGAATACGCCGGCTGCGCCCATGCGGTGGGCGTCTCCTCCGGCACCGATGCGCTGCAGATCGCGATGATGGCCGAGGGCATCGGCCGGGGCGATGCGGTGTTCCTGCCCGCCTTCACCTACACCGCCACCGCCGAGGTGCCGCTGGTGCTGGGGGCCACGCCCATCTTCGTGGATGTGGAGGAGGACAGCTTCAACCTCGACCTGGCCGACCTGACCGCCCGGGTGGAACGGATCGCGGCCGAGGGGCGGCTCAGGCCCCGCGCCGTGGTGGGCGTGGATCTGTTCGGCCTGCCCGCCGACTGGCCCGGCATCCGCGGCCTCTGCGCCCGGCATGGCATGTTCGCGCTGGATGACGCTGCCCAGGCCTTCGGCGCCGCGCTGCACGGCAGCCGGCTGGGCGGGCATGCGGATGCGACGGCGCTGAGCTTCTACCCGACCAAGACGCTGGGCTGCTATGGCGATGGCGGCGCGCTGCTGACCAACAGCGCCGAGCGCGCGGCGCTGTATCGCTCGCTGCGCACCCATGGCGAGGGCGGCAGCCGCTACGAGGTGCTGCGCACCGGCATGAACGGTCGGCTGGACACCATCCAGGCCGCGGTGCTGCTGTGCAAGCTGCCGCTGTTCGAGGGCGAAATGGCCGCGCGCGCGCGCGTCGCCGCCTGGTATGCGGACCGGCTTGCGGGCCATGTCGGGCTGCAATCCGTGCCCGAGGGCGCGGAGAGCGCCTGGGGGCTGTTCACCATCCGCTGCGCCGATGCGGCCGAGCGCGGCCGGGTGCAGGCCGGGCTGCAGGCGGCGGGCATTCCCTTCGGCGTCTATTACCCGAAGCCGCTGCACCGCCAGCCCGCCTATGCCGCCGCCCATCAGGCCGGCTTCGCGGGCGGCCCGCCGCCGCTGCCGGTCAGCGAATCGCTGTGCGAGCGCGTGCTGTCCCTGCCCATGCACCCCTATCTCACCGAGGCCGAGGTCGAGCGGGTGGCGGATGCGGTGATCGCCGCGCTCTGACGCACCAGCCATTGCGGCGCAACGCGCGGATGGCGCGGGCGGGGCGGGGCGGGCCAGGATGCGCCCATGCCCGACGCCGCGCCCCCCTGCCTCTCCCCTGGCCTCGATGACGCCCGCTGGCGGGCCGTGCTGGCGCGCGATGCGACGCCGGCCTGTGGGCCCTTCCTCTATGCGGTGACGAGCCAGGGCGTGTTCTGCCGCCCCGGCTGCCCGGCCCGGCCGCCGCTGCGGCGCAACACCCGCTTCTTTGCCGATGCCCCCGCCGCCGAGGCCGCGGGCTTCCGCGCCTGCCTGCGCT
>SKWC01000089.1 GCA_007129145.1 Rubritepida sp. | reverse complement strand
CGATGCCCTGCGCCAGTGCGATGGCGCTGCGCAGCCCGGTGAAGCTGCCGGGTCCGAGCCCCACCGCCACCGCCTCGGGCCCGCCCGCGGCATCGGCCTCGGCCAGCACGGCAGCGACCAGCGGCGGCAGGGCGGCGGGCTGGCCATGCCTTGCCTCGATCCGGCGCAGCGCGCGCACCGCGCCGTCCACGACCAGGGCGGCCAGGCAATGGGACAGGGCGGCATCCATCAACAGCAGGCGCATGCACCCCGCTTCGCATCGCGCGGGCCGGGCCGCAATATCGCCGCCCGGATGGACTTTCCCCCAAGCCGTCGCCACAACGGGCGCAGATGACACTCGTTCTCACCGACATCCACCACGCCTACGGCCAGAAGCAGGTGCTGCGCGGCATCACCCTCGAAGTGGCGCGCGGCGAGATCATGTGCCTTCTGGGCCCCTCGGGGGATGGCAAGACCACGCTCCTGCGGCTGATCGCGGGGCTGGAGGAGCTGCAGCAGGGCCGGATCGCGCTGAACGGCGCCGTCCTGGCCGAGCCCGGCGCGGATGTGCCGCCCGAGGCGCGGCATGTCGGCTTCGTCTTCCAGGACTACGCACTGTTCCCGCATCTGACGGTCGAGGACAATGTCGCCTTCGGCCTGCGCCGGGTGCCGCGCGGCGACCGCGGCTGGCGCGTGGCCGAGGCGCTGGCCCGCGTCGGCCTCGAATCCTATGCGCAGGCATGGCCGCACCAGCTTTCGGGCGGGCAGCAGCAGCGCGTGGCACTCGCGCGCGCCCTGGCCCCGCGGCCGGAGGCGCTGCTGCTGGACGAGGCCTTCGCCAGCCTCGACGCGCGGCTGCGCGACCAGGTACGCGACGACACGCTGCATGTGCTGCAGCAGGCCGGCATCCCGGCGCTGATCGTCACCCATGACGCGGAGGAGGCGATGTTCATGGCGGACCGCATCGCCCTGATCCGCGAAGGCCGCGTGGAACAGCTCGGCACGCCCGAGGATCTGTATCTGCGCCCGCGCAGCCCCTTCGTCGCCACCTTCCTGGGCGAGGTGAACCGCCTTCCCGCCCGGGTGCGCGCGGGCATGGCCGAGACGGTGATCGGCCACGCCCCCGCCCCCGACCTGCCCGAGGGCGCGGCCGCCGAACTGCTGCTGCGCCCCGAGGGGCTGCGGGTGCTCAGCCCCGACGCCCCGGGCAGCACCATGGCCGAGGTCGAGGCCTTCCGCCTGCTTGGTGCCACCACGCTGGTGCATATGGCGGTGGCCGATGGCGAGGGCGGCGTGCTGCACCTGCATGCGCGTCTGCCACCGGGCGCACGGCTTGGCCGGGGCGAGCGGGTGGGCGTGGCGCTCGACCCGGAGCGCGCCTTCGCCTTTCCGGCGGCCGCGCCCTGAGGAATCCGCGCCGGCGGGGTGCAAGCGCGCCCTGGCCGGACTAAGTATGGTCATGCCGCATTGGCGCGGCGGCGCGGCGCTGGTATCCCATCAGGGCGACCAGCCCCTCGGGGTATGGGGCGCGAGGTTCGACAGTCGGGGATGGCATGCTCAACCTGTCATGGTTAGAGATCCTGATGATCATCGTGATGGCGGTGATCATCATCGGCCCGGCGCAGCTGCCTGCCGCCATCCGCGGCATTGCCGAGGGTCTCAAGAAAGCGAAGCGGCAATTCGCGCAGTTCCAGCAGCAAGCTGACGAGCTGGTGCGCGAGGCCAAGCTTGACGAAGTGCGCAACCAGATCGCCGAGGTGAAGGGCGCCATCAACGAGATCCGCCGCTTCGACCTGAAGGGCGAGATCCAGAAGGCGGTGGATGAGGACGGCACCATCACCAAGACCTTCAATGAATCGCCGCTCAGCTCCACCGCCTCGGGAAGCACGCCCGCCTGGAAGCCGCCGCCCACCGCGCGCGACGTGCCGGATGCGCCGGCCATGATCCCGCCGCAGACCATGGCGCCCTACAAGGCACCGCCCGCGCCGCCCAAGCCGGATGTGCCCTCCTTCCTGCCGCCCTCGACACCGGCGCCGCTGAACCTGAAGCCCCTCGCGGAGCCCGAGCCGGCCCCCCTGGAGGTCGCGCCGGTCGCCGAGACGCCGACCGCCGACATGCCGGCCGCCGAGACCGACACGCAAGACCAACCCGCGGCCATGCCCGCCAAGACCGCCTGAGGCCCGCCCGTGTCAGACGCCGCCACAAGGGACGACGATCCCATCAACGACAAGCCCATGTCGCTGATGGAGCATCTGCTGGAACTGCGCCAGCGGCTGCTCATTTCCGTGGTCACCTTCGTGGTCACCTTCGTGGTGTGCTACTACTTCAGCAACGAGATCTATGGCTTCCTGGCGCGGCCCCTGGCCGAGATCCTGCTGGAGCAGGGCGGCCAGGACCGCCGCATGATCTTCACCGCGCTGTATGAGGCCTTCTTCACCTATCTGAAGGTCGCCTTCTTCGGCGCGATCTTCTTCAGCTTCCCGATGTTCGCCACGCAATTGTGGCTGTTCATCGCGCCCGGGCTGTACCGCTCCGAGAAGCGGGCGATCATGCCTTTCCTGCTGGCCTCGCCGGTGCTGTTCATCGCGGGTTCGGCGCTGGTCTACTACTTCATCTTCCCGCTGGCCTGGCACTTCTTCATCAGCTTCGAGACGCCCGCCACCGACGGCTTCGTGGCCATCCAGCTCGAAGCCAAGGTCAGCGAGTATCTCTCGCTGGTGATGCACCTCATCCTCGCCTTCGGCATCGCCTTCCAGCTGCCGGTGCTGCTGGTGCTGCTGTGCCGGGTCAACATCCTGACCGTGGACGGGCTGCGCAAGGGCCGCCGCTACGCCATCGTGGGCATGTTCGTGCTGGCCGCCATCATCACGCCGCCGGATATTATCAGCCAGGTCGGCCTCGCGCTGCCGCTGATCCTGCTCTACGAGGCCTCGATCTGGCTGGCCGTGTGGATCGCGCCCAAGCCCGCGCAACTCGATCCCGACTGACGGCGGGGCCTCCCCTGGCCCCTGGCCACCTGACGCCCTAGACGTGACGCCATGCACGACATCCGCCTGATCCGGTCCGACCCGGCCGGTTTCGACGCCGCCATGGCGCGTCGCGGCCTGCCCCCGCAGGCCGCCGCCCTGCTGGAACTCGACGACGCCCGCCGCGGCGCCATAGCGCTCGCCGAGGGCGCGCAGGCGCGGCGCAAATCCCTCTCGCGCGAGATCGGGGCGGCGATGAAGCGCGGCGATGCCGACGCGGCCGAGGCGATGAAGGCCGAGGTCGCCGCCGCCCTGGCCGAGGCCGAGGCCGCCGACCAGCCCGCGCGGGAGCGCGCGCTGGAGGCGGCGCTGGAGGTGCTGCCGAACATCCTCGATCCCGAGGTGCCCGATGGCGCGGATGAGAGCGCCAATGCGGTGCTGCACCAGCATGGCGAGGCGGTGGAGATTCCCGGCGCGAAGCAGCATTTCGAGCTGGGCGAGGCGCTGGGGCTGATGGATTTCGCCGCCGCGGCCCAGCTCTCGGGAAGCCGATTCGTGGTGCTGAAGGGGGCGCTGGCGCGGCTGGAGCGGGCGCTCGGGCAGTGGATGCTTGGCGTACATTTGGACCGGCACGGCTATACCGAGGTGTCGCCGCCGCTCATCGTTGATCGCCGCACCCTTTTCGGCACCGGGCAGCTGCCAAAGTTCCGCGACGACCTGTTCGAGATTCTTGGTCATGAAGCTGAACCAGACATGGATGACGCGCCAGATTGGCGACCAACTGGCGAAGGACCTTTTTGGACATCCGACCAATTCCTGATCCCGACGGCGGAAGTGCCGCTCACCAACCTCGTCGCGGACCAGATCATCCCCGAGCCCGAACAGCCCCTGCGCTACACGGCGCTGACCCCCTGCTTTCGCAGCGAGGCCGGCAGCGCCGGCCGCGACACGCGCGGGATGCTGCGCCAGCACCAGTTCGCGAAGGTGGAGATGGTCTGCATCACCCGCCCCGAGGACAGCGCGGCCGAGCATGAGCGCATGACGCGCTGCGCCGAGGCGATCCTGACCGAACTCGGCCTGACCTGGCGGCGGGTGTTCCTGTGCAGCGGCGACACCGGCTTCGCCTCGGCGCGCACCTATGACCTGGAGGTGTGGCTGCCCGGCCAGCGCGCCT
>SKWC01000006.1 GCA_007129145.1 Rubritepida sp. | reverse complement strand
CGGCCCGCGCCTCGGGCTCGCGGTAGGCCAGCAGCCGCAGCGCGTTCAGCACCACCGCCACCGTCGAGCCCTCGTGGAACACCACCGCGACGGCCAGGTTCAGCCCGCCCAGCGCGGCGGGCACCAGCACCGCCACCATCCCCAGGCTGATCCAGAGGTTCTGACGGATGATGCGGTTGGTCTGCCGGCTGAGGCCGATCACGAAGGGCAGCCGCGTCAAATCATCGCCCATCAGCGCGACATCGGCCGTCTCGAGCGCGACGTCCGAGCCCGCCGCCCCCATCGCGATGCCCACCGCCGCATGCGCCATGGCGGGGGCGTCATTCACGCCATCGCCCACCATCGCCACCGGCTGGCCCGCGCCGAGGCGGCGGATGGCGTCCACCTTGTCCTGCGGCATCAGGTCGCCCCAGGCCTCGTCCACGCCCACCGACTGGCCGACAGCCGCGGCAACCCGGGCATTGTCGCCCGAGATCATCACGATCCGCTTGATGCCCATGGCCCGCAGTTGCCGCAGCACCGGCGCGGCGCTGGCGCGCGGCGTGTCCATCAGCCCGATCGCGCCCAGGAAGCGCTCGCCCTGGCGCACCACCATGCAGGTGCGCCCCGCTTCCTCCAGCGCCGCAACATCGGCCGCCAGCGCCTCGGGCATGCCCTCGTCCGCGAACATGGCGGGCTTGCCGATCAGCAGCTCCGCACCCTCCAGCGTGGCGGCGAGGCCAAGCCCGGTCAGGCTGCGCAGGCCGGTGGCCTCCGGAAGCCCATCGCCCAGCCGCGCGCGCGCCTCGCGCACCACCGCCGCGGCCAGCGGGTGGTCGCTCAGCGCCTCCACCGCGCCGGCGACGCGCATCAAGTCCGCCTCCTCCACCCCCGGGGCGGGGCGCAGGTCGGTCAGCCGCGGGCGGCCCTCGGTCAGCGTGCCGGTCTTGTCGAAGGCGATGGCCGACAGCCCGCCCAGCGTCTCCAGCGGACCGCCGCCCTTCACCAGCACGCCGCCGCGCGCGGCCCGTGCCACGCCCGCCAGCACCGCGCTCGGCGTCGAGATGGCCAGCGCGCAGGGGCTCGCGCCCACCAGCACCGCCATGGCGCGGTAGAAGCTCTCGCCGAAGCTCTCGTCCAGCACCAGGAAGGCGAACAGCAGCAGGAAGACGAAGCCCAGCACCACGGGGACGAAGACGCGCTCGAAGCGCTCCGCGAAGCGCTGGGTGGGGGATTTCTGGGCCTCTGCCTCCTGCACCAGCTTCACCAGCCGGGCGAGGGATGAATCGGCGGCGAGCCGGCCCACGCGCATCTCCAGCGCGCCCTGGCCGTTGATGCTGCCCGCCAGCAGCCGGTGCGCGGCCAAGTTCGCCGCGCGCGGCCCCTCCGCCTCGGGCGGCGGGCGCTTGTCCACCGGCACGCTCTCGCCGGTCAGGGCGGCCTCGTCCACGCTGCTCTCGCCTGCGATGACCACGCCATCGGCGGGGATGCGGGTGTTGGGCCGCACCACCAGCACATCGCCCGGGCGCAGCGCCCCGACCGGCACCTCACGCAGCCGCCCATCGGCCTCGCGCCGCTCGGCCGTGGTTGGCGCAAGGCGCGCGAGTGCGGCGATGGCCTGGCGCGCGCGGCCCATGGCGTGGTGTTCCAGCCCATGGCCCAGGCTGAACAGGAACAGCAGCAGCGCGCCCTCGGCCCAATGACCGAGCACCCCCGCTCCGCCGGCCGCCACCAGCATCAGCGTGTCGATGTCCAGCCGGCGCGCGCGCAGCGCGGCCGCCGCATCCAGCAGGCTGAACCAGCCGCCGAAGCCATAGGCGCCGAGGAAGAGCAGCAGCGCGACCCATTCCGGCGCCGGGGTCAGCCATTCCACCGCGACGCCGGCCAGCAGCAGCGCCCCGGAGGTCGCGGCGAAGAGCAGCGGCAAGCCGACGCGATGGCGCGGCAGGGCGTCTTTGGAGCTCCCCTGGGGGCTGCCCTGGGCCTCGGGCGCGAGGTGCAGCGCGGCCAGCCCATCGCGCAGCGCCGCCTCGGAGGTCTGTTCGCGGTCATAGCCCAACCGCACCCGGCCCGCGGCCGAGACCCCCACATCCATGACGCCGGGCAGCTGGCGCAGCCGCGCTGTCACGCTGCGCGCATGGCGCGCGTTGCGCACGCCCGGAAGGGTCCAGACCAGGTGACCGTAGCGGTCGGTCAGCCGGGCGCCTGCGGCCAGCACCATGCGGCACAGCCGGTCGAAGTCGAGCCGCCGGGGGTCATGGTGGATGCATAATGTGGGCGGCGCATCGGATTCGGCGGGCAGCACATGCGCGCGCGCCACGCCCGGCAGCCCGCCCAGCTCGTCCAGCAGCCGTCCCACGCAGGCATCCGCCGCATCAGGCACGCCGGGAAGCACCAGCGCGAGATCAAGGCGCAGCAGCCCGTCGGTGCGCCCTGTGGCCGTCACCTGCCTCATGGTTGTCTCAGCCACGCGCATCGGGCTCCGCGGTGGGGAAGCGGCCGCTGGTGCCATTGGCGAAGGCGACCAGCGAGAGCATGACCGGAACCTCCACGAGCACGCCCACCACGGTAACCAGCGCGGCGCCGGAATCCAGCCCGAACAGCTCGATCTCCACCGCGACCGCGAGTTCGAAGAAATTGGAGGTGCCGATCAGCGCGCAGGGTGCCGCGACATTATGCGGCACCCGCCACAGCCAGGCCGCGAGATAGGCCAGGGCGAAGATGGCGTAGGACTGGATCAGCAGCGGCACCGCGATCAGCCCGATCAGCAGCGGGTTGTCGATGATGACCCGCCCCTGGAAGCCGAACAGCAGGACCACCGTGGCCAGCAAACCCAGGATGGAGGCGGGCTTCACCCCGGCGGTGAAGGCCGCGACCCGCCCTTCCCCGCCCCGGCGCAGCAGCACCGCGCGCGTCAGCGCCCCCGCGGTCAGCGGGATCACGACATACAGCCCGACCGAGAGCAGCAGCGTCTCCCAGGGCACCGCGATGTCGGTCACGCCCAGCAGGATCGCCACGATGGGGGCGAAGGCGAAGACCATGATCACGTCGTTCAGCGACACCTGCACCAGGGTGTAGTTCGGATCGCCCCGGACAAGCTGGCTCCAGACGAAGACCATGGCGGTGCAGGGCGCCGCCCCCAGCAGGATCATGCCCGCGATGTACTGCCCCGCATCGGCGGGGTCGATCAGCCCGGCGAAGAGGTATTCGAAGAACAGCACGCCCAGCGCCGCCATGGTGAAGGGCTTCACCAGCCAGTTCACCACGACCGTGATGACCAGCCCCTTCGGGCGGCGATGGATGTGGCGCAGGCTGGTGAAGTCCACCGCCACCATCATCGGATAGACCATCGCCCAGATCAGCACGGCCACGACCAGGTTGACCGAGGCGACCTCCAGCCCGGCCAGCGCCGCGAAGACCGCGGGGAACAGGTTGCCCAGCACCAGCCCCGCCACCAGGCACAGCCCCACCCACAGCGAGAGGTATCGGTCGAATACGGACATGTCCTGCGAGGCGCGTCAGCCGCCCACGGGTCGGAAGTCGTAGGTGCCGACCCCTTGCAGCAGGGCGAAGCGGCAGCGCCCGCCATCCTGGCCGGTCACGCGATGCGCCCGGCGCGGCGGCACGGCATGCATCTGGCCCGGCTGCAGCAGCACCGCCTCGGTGGGGGCGCGCATCTCGATGAGCATAGGGCCGTCCATGCACCAGAAGGTGTCGGTCACCTCGCTGTGCCAGTGCCAGGGCACCTCCTGCCCGGCGGCGAGGGTCAGGATCTGCATGCGAAGCCCCGGAACCTCCGCCAGGAGTTCGCGCTTCTCGAGCGGGTAGCTGGACATGGGATTCCCTCCGTCAGCTGATGCCGGCCAGGTCGCGCACCGTGACCGGCCGGTAGGGCGAGCGCGGCCGCAGCCGGTCCACCGCCTCCGGCGGCAGGCCGCGCGCACCCGCGATGACGCCCGCGATGGTGGGCCCGCACATCCGCCCCTGGCAGGGCCCCATGCCGCAGCGCAGATAGGCCTTGGCCTGGCTCGGGCCCTGCGCGCCCAGCCGGACCGCGGCACGCAGCTGCCCTGCCGTCACCTCCTCGCAGCGGCAGATGAGGGTGGCGTCGTCGGGTGGGCAGAGAAGTTCGGGCGCGGGG
>SKWC01000256.1 GCA_007129145.1 Rubritepida sp. | reverse complement strand
CGCGCCTTCGCCGCCCTGCCGCAACTGCCCGCCGGCCTGCCCGCCGGCCTCGGCCTGCGGCTGACACCCGACCACCGGCTGGCGCTGGAGGCCGAGGCGAAGCCACCCGCCACCGCCGCGGGGCTCATCACCGCGCTGGTGCGCTTCGCCCTGGAGATGGACCCCGTCCTCGACCGCATCGAGGCGGCCGGCGCGGGCCAGGCAGCACCACCGCAACTGGCCCTCGCCGGATAGCGGGCTCAGGCCGGCAGCGGCATGCTCCGCTTGCGCCAGGCCGAGGTCTGCACCGCCGAGGCCTTCACATGCACCACCACCGGCCGGTCGGTGATGGCGAAGGCCTGGGCGAGGACCGCATCCACCTCCTCCTCGGCGGCGATGCACAGCCCCGCCGCGCCGAAGCTGCGCGCCCAGGCCACGAAATCGGGGTTCACGAGGCTGGTCGCCGCGTCATAGGGCCGGCCCGGGTAGCGTCCCTCATGGTGCATCCCGATCGTGCCATAGGTGCCGTTGTCCGAGATGATGATCACCGGCGCCACGCCCTCGCGCATCGCGGTCGCGATCTCGTTGCCGGTCATCAGCACCCCGCCATCGCCCACGAAGGCGACCGCGCGCTTGCCCGGCCGGCGCAGCGCGGCCGCCACCGCCATGGGAACCGCGGCCCCCATCGCGCCGACATTGGAGGAGAGGAACACCTGGGTCTGCCGGAAGGGGAAGTAGCGGTGCAGGAATGAGCCGAAGTTGCCCGCATCCGAGGTGATCGCCGCATCCTCGGGGACATGGCGCGCGGCGGCCGCGCAGACGGCGGCGAAGTTCACGCCATCCTCCATGCGCTCCCATTCGGGGGCCAGCAATTCGCGGTGGATGCGGTTCAGCCCCCGCACCCAGGCGCGGCGGCCCTCGCTGGGTTCGGGGGCGTTGCGCGCTAGCAGCCCCTGGATCACCGCATGCGGGTCGGCGGCGATGGGCAGGTCCACCTGCCACACCCGGCCGATCTCGTTCGGGTCGGGCCAGACCTGCACCAGCGGCAGCTGCGGCTGGGGTGCGGCGGGGAAGCTGTAGGACTGGCTGATGGAATCCGACAGCCTTTCGCCCAGGCAGACCATCAGATCGGCCTTCTTCATCTCCTCGATCAGCGGCTTGGGGATGCGGATGCCGAAATAGCCGCCGTAGTTCGGGTGGTTGGCGTCGAACAGATGCGGCCGGCGGTGGGTGGGGCTGATCGGCAGGCACCAGGCCTCGGCCAGGCGGTTGAGGTCGGGCAGCGCCTCGGGCCCGCAGGCGGCCATGGCACCGCCCACCAGCACCAGCGGGCGCTCGGCGCGCTCCAGCATCTCGGCCAGGCGGTCCAGGTCGTCGGGGCGCGGGCCGGGACGCGGCAGGATGCGGGCGGGCAGGACGGGGCCCTCGGCGGGTTCGTCGAAGATGTCCTCGGGCAGGATCACCGCCACCGGCCCCGGCGTGCCCGAGCGCGCCAGGTGGAAGGCGCGCGCGATCACCTCGCTGGCCTGGATGGGCTCGATCACCTCGAACACCGCCTTGGTCATGTCCGACAGCAGGCGCGAATAATTCTGCTCCTGCAGCGCGAGGCGGCCGACATCCTTGCGCTCGACATGGCCGATCAGCGCGACCAGCGGCGTCGCGTCGTGATAGGCGGTGTGCAGCGCGATCATGGCGTTGGTCGCCCCCGGCCCGCGCGAGACCAGCAGCACGCCGGGCTGGCCCGGGCGCATGCGGCCATCGGCGGCGGCCATGAAGCCCGCGCCGCCCTCGTGACGGCACACCACCAGGCGGATGTCCGGATATTCGCCCAGCGCGTCGGTCAGGCCGAGGTAGGATTCGCCCGGCACGCAGAAGATGGTGTCCACCCCCTGCGCGGACAGGCTGGCGGCCAGCATCTGGCCCACCGTCTGCGGTTCGGCGGTCTTCTTCTCCGCGGTCTGCGGCATGGCGGCGATCCCTTTTCTGGACGGCATTCTCGGGGGCGAAGTCTGCGAGGCGGGGCCGGGGCTGTCCATCCCGCCCTGCCTCCCTTCAGGGCAGGGTCCGCGGGCATCTGCATGGCAGGCAGGCAGGCCTCATGCCGGCAGCGCCGGCAGGGGCACTGGCTCCGGAAAACCCCTCGGTTGCCTCCCCCATCCAACGTGCCAGTCTGGTCCGGACAAGATGGAGATCAGCGGATGCGTCATGGCCTCGTGCTCGGGATCGATATCGGCGGCACCTTCACCGACATCGTCGCCCTCGACACCCGCAGCCGGCGCGTCCATTCGCTGAAGATCCTGACCACGCCGGCCGACCCCAACCGGGCGGTGGCCGATGGCGTCCAGGCACTGTTCGCCCGCCATGGGCTTGATCGCGCGGCGGTGCTGCGGGTGGTGCACGCCACCACCCTGTTCACCAACGCGCTGGTGCAGCGGCGCGGCGCGCGCGTCGGGCTGATCACCACCGAGGGCTTCGCCGATGTGCTGGAACTCCGCCGCGAGCGGAAGTTCGAGCTGTACGACCTGCACATCCGCATGCCCGAGCCGCTGGTGCCCGCCGAACGCCGGCTTGAGGTGCAGGAGCGCGTGGACGCGCAGGGCGCGGTGCTGGCCGCCCCCGATGCGGCGGCCGTGGCGGCGCAGGGGCGCGCGCTGGCGGGGCTGGGCTGCGACAGCCTGGCGGTCGGCTTCCTCAACGCCTTCATCAACCCGGCCAATGAGATCGCCGCCCGCGACGCGCTGGCCGCAGCCCTGCCCGGCCTGCCCGTCACCCTCTCGCATGAAGTCGCGAACGAGATCCGCGAGTTCGAGCGCTTCTCGACCACGGTGGCCAACGCCTTCATCGCGCCCATGGCGGACCACTACCTCGGCGCCTTCGGCCGCTGCATCGCGGAGGAATGCGGCATCGCCGCACCCGTGCTGATGATGCTCTCCTCGGGCGGGCTCGCGCCGCTCGATGTGGCGCGGCGGCTGCCCATCACCCTGCTGGAATCGGGGCCCGCGGCGGGGGCGCTGGCGGCCGCCTGGTTCGCCGGCCAGGCGGGCATCGAGAACCTTCTGGCACTCGACCTCGGCGGCACCACGGCGAAGCTCGCGGTGGTCGAGGCCGGCACGCCGCTGATCGCGCGCCGCTTCGAGGCCGCGCGCGAGCGCCGCTTCGTCCCCGAATCCGGCCTGCCGCTGTGCCTCGCCAGCGTGGACCTCATCGAGATCGGCGCGGGCGGCGGCTCCATTGCCCGCAGGGATGGGCTCGGGCTGCTCAAGGTCGGCCCCGAGAGCG
The DNA here is from genome assembly GCA_007129145.1 of Rubritepida sp. Taxonomy (GTDB): domain Bacteria; phylum Pseudomonadota; class Alphaproteobacteria; order Acetobacterales; family Acetobacteraceae; genus Roseococcus. The sequence continues at coordinate 875 of SKWC01000256.1, read as the reverse complement.
CGGGCAGCGAGCCGGGCCCGGCCTGCTATGGCCGTGGCGGGGCGGAGCCCACGCTGACGGACGCCAACCTCGCCCTCGGCCTGCTCGACCCCGAGGGTTTCGCGGGCGGCTCCATGCGGCTCGACACCGCCGCGGCGGATGCGGCGCTGGGGCGGCTGGGGGCGGCGCTGGACCTCGATCCCGGCCGGGCGGCGCTGGGCATCCGCGAGTTGGCCAATGAGAACATGGCCTCCGCCGCGCGGGTGCATGCGGCCGAGCGCGGGGTCGAGCCCGACAAGCTTGCGCTGGTGGTGACCGGCGGCGGCGGGCCGCTGCATGGCGCGGAGGTGGCGCGCAAGCTGGGCATCCGCACCATGCTGTGTCCGCCGGCGGCGGGCGTGGCCTCGGCCATCGGCCTGTGCCTCGCGCCGCTGCGCGTGGATCGCTCGCGCTTCCTGGGCAAGCGCCTGTCGGAGCTGGACGCCGCCGCCATCGAGGCCGACTTCGCCGCGCTGGAACAGGATGCCGCGGCGGGTGCCGGCCTGCCCATGGATGGCGCGCATTTCGCCCGCAGCGCCGACATGCGCTACCGCGGCCAGGGCTTCGAGATCGAGGTGGCGCTGCCGCCCGGCCCCTATGCCGACGCCGAGGGCATCCTCGCCGCCTTCCGCGCCGCCTATGAGCGCATCTTCACCCGCACGATAGACTGGGCCGAGCCCGAGCTGGTGGCGCTGCGCGTCACCGCGACGCTGGAGCTGACCGACCGCGCAGCACCCCTGCTGCTGGATGAGGACATGCCCCCCGCGCCGGCAGGTGCGACGCGGCGCATCACGCTGATGGACGGGACGGCGGCCGAGGCGCGGCTGCTGGCCTGGGGCGGCAGCGCGGCCATCGCG
>SKWC01000172.1 GCA_007129145.1 Rubritepida sp. | reverse complement strand
GCATGAAGGACTGGCGCCGCATCGCAACCCGCTACGACCGCTGCGCCACCACCTTCTTCGGCGCCATCACTCTCGCCGCCATCATCATCTTCTGGCTCAGGCAATGAGTCCTGAGCCTAGCCTGAAGCCTTCCAGAACCAGTCGAGAAGATCCTTCAACCGCGTGTGATTCGCCACCGAGAAATGCCCGAAATTGCTGTCGAAAAAATGCATGCGGTTGTCGCGCGCGTGGCGCATCGCCAGCGCATGCGCGCCAGCCTTTCCGGTGATGGTGACGCCATAGCAGCCATAGGCCTTGGTGACGATGGAATGCACGAAGACGCCGGTGAATGGCGTGTTGCGCTTGGCGCGAAGGCCGTCGGAGAGGCGCATCTGGAATGGGCTGGTGGCTGCCTTCCAGTAGTCCAGCCAGTCTGTCGCGGAGGTCTTGTCAGACAGGGTCTGCGCGAGCGTGGCGGTCCAGGGCGGGTTGTGACAGATTTTGCTGCCATCCACCGGGAAGGCTTTGCCCTCATAGCAGAAAGAGATCCAGGTGGCGGCGAGGCCGATGCAGTAGCCATCGGTCGAGGTGCCCCAGGGGCCGTATTCCGTCATGGCGGGCGTCTGGCTTTGCCGCATGGCGAAGACGAGTTGCCCCTTCTGGCGGGCGGTGGTCTGCAGCGGCACCCAATCCACGGCGATTATCCTTCACGGGGCAAGTCCGCAGGCAACCAGAACCGATAGGCCCGCGCAACGGAAATCCTGGGCATCGGCGCGGGCGCTCAGGCGCCGATGCTCTCGAGCGCCTGTGCCCAGAAACCGTCCCAGGTGCGGCGGTGCGGCTTTCCGGGCCGCCAATTGCGGATGTAGTAATCCCAGGCGGCGGCGGCTTCGCCTGGGGCGGCACGCGGCAGCGGGGCGGGGTCGGTGAACAGCAGCAATCGGGCGAAGGCGCAGGCTAGTTCGTCGCCCTCGGGCCGGGTGAAGCTGGTCCAGATCGCCTCTTCATCGAAGGGGATGGCACAGTCATCGGCCATCAGCCGTGCCACGCCGCGGCTGGCGGGGTGGCGCATCACGCCGCGCACCCCGCCGCCACGCTCGAACTGCCAGAAGCCGGTCGCTGGGCCGATCGTGCCGGGCTTCTTGCCGGTCACCACCTGGTCGCGGTGCAGGAACCGGCTCTCCTGCAGACCGATCGCAATCAGCATCGCTTCGGCGGCCGCGCCGCCGCGGATGCGATGCTCTGCGGCCAGCCGCGAGACGACGGGGCGTATCAGCGTCTCATAGGGGATACTCATGGCCTGCCTCCCGCGCGCAGGCCAGAGCATAGCCAGCCCCCGCCCACGCCCGCCAGCGCGAAGCTCAGGCGCGCACCCTCAGGCCCGCAGGACCGCGGGGGGCTCGGTGCGCTCGCGCTTCACAAGCAGCTTGTTCAGCGCGTGCACGTATGCGCGGGCGGAGGCGACGATGGTGCAGGTGTCGGCGCCCTGACCGTCCACCAGCTTGCCATTCTCCTCAAGGCGCACGGTAACCCGGGCCTGGGCGTCGGTGCCGCCAGTGACGCTCTGCACGGCGTAGAGCTTGAGGTTCACCTCATGCGGCCAAGCCTGGCGCAGCGCGTTGAAGGTGGCGTCCACCGCGCCGTCGCCGGTGGCCATGCCATCATGGCGCACGCCATCCACCTCCAGCGTGATGCTGGCCATGGGTTTGGTGCCCATTCCGGTCGTGACGTGCAGCCCCGTGAGGCGAATGGTCTCGTTGGCCCGGCCGACCTCGTCATCCACCAGGGCGGCGATGTCCTCGTCGTAGACAACCTTCTTGCGGTCGGCGAGGTCCTTGAAGCGCTTGAACGCATCGTTGAGCTGATTGTCACCGATCTCATAGCCCAGCGACTTCAGCCGGTCGCGAAAGGCGGCGCGGCCCGAATGCTTGCCCAGCACCAGCGAGGATTTGGTCCAGCCCACGGATTCCGGCGTCATGATCTCGTAGGTCGAGGCGTCCTTCAGCACGCCATCCTGGTGGATGCCGCTCTCATGCGCGAAGGCATTGCGCCCGACGATGGCCTTGTTGGGCTGCACGTCGAAGCCCGTGGTCGCGGCCAGCAGCTTGGAGACCTTCAGCAGCTTCGTGGTGACGATGCCGTTGGCGGTGGGGATGGCGTCATGGCGGGTGCGCAGCGCCATCACCGCCTCCTCGAGGCTCGCGTTGCCGGCGCGCTCGCCGATGCCGTTGATGGTGCATTCCACCTGCCGCACGCCCGCACGGATGGCGGCGAGTGTGTTGGCGACGGCCAGCCCCAGGTCATTGTGGTTGTGGGTCGAGAAGATCACGCCATCCGCACCCGGCACGCGCTCGCGCAGCATGGTGAAGATGGCGAACATGTCCTCGGGCACGGCGTAGCCCACCGTGTCGGGGATGTTGATGGTGGTGGCCCCCGCCTTGATCGCGGCCTCGACGCAGCGGCAGAGGAAGTCGTGCTCGGTGCGGGTGCCGTCCTCGGCCGACCACTCCACGTCGTCGGTGTGCTGCCGCGCCAGCGAGACGCTGGCCGTGACCAGTTCGAGCACAGCCTCCGGCTCCATGCGCAGCTTCACCCGCATGTGCAGGGGCGAGGTGGAGACGAAGGTGTGGATGCGCGGGCGGGCGGCGGGCTTCACCGCCTCGGCGGCACGCAAGATGTCAGCCGGGGAAGTGCGCGCAAGGCCGCAGATCACCGGGCCGTCCTTGCTGAATCGCTTGGCGATCGATTCCACGCTCTGGAAATCGCCGACAGAGGCGATGGGGAAGCCTGCCTCCATCACGTCCACGCCGAGATCCGCCAGTGCCTCGGCCATGCGCAGCTTCTCGTCGAGGTTCATGGAGAAGCCGGGCGACTGCTCGCCGTCGCGCAGGGTGGTGTCGAAGATGATGATGCGATCCTCAGCCAGCTTGCCGAAGGAGGGATGGTTGATCACGGCCATGGGACTCACGCTCTCATTTGCCTGGAGATGACATGCGGCATCCTCGCCGCCGGGGCCAGCCCCTGAGCGACTCCGGCGCAGCGCCGGGCATCACGCTCAGGGGCGCGTAAGTCGAAGGAGAAGGAGGAGCGACAGGACGCGCGCACGCGGCCTGGAGGACCCAGCATCTGTAAGGGCAGCAGGGATGCGCGCCTTCTGCATTGGCATACACTAGACGCAGGGTGCGGCGCGATCAAGCGCGGCGTTCGGGGCAGCCTGGCCAAAAGGGGAACGGCCAGGCGGGGTTTCGCGGGGCGCGTGGCTCTGTATAGCCTGCAATCACTGGGAGGAAAGGAGCCAAGGGCATGACGAAAAAACTGGGTGTCGAGTTTCTCGGGACTTTCTGGCTGATGCTGATCGGCCTGGGCGCCGGCATGCTTGCCGGCCCGGCCCTGGGGGGCGAGACGCTGGGCCCGGTCGCGGTGGCGCTGGCCTTCGGCCTCGCAGTGGCGGTGGCGGGCTACGCCATGGGCCATGTCTCGGGCGGGCATTTCAACCCGGTGGTGACGCTGGGCGTGGCGGCGGCGGGACGCATGGATTCGGCCAACGCCATTCCCTACATAATCGCGCAGGTGGCGGGCGGCATCCTGGGTCTGTTGATGCTGCGCTTCATCCTGGCAGGTGCGGGCGAGGCCGGGGCGATGCCTGCCCAAATGGCGCCGAACGGCTATGCGGCCGCTTCTCCCGGCGGCTATTCCATGGCGGCGGCCTTCCTGACCGAGCTGGTGCTCGGCTTCCTCTTCGTCATGCTGGTGCTGGGCGCGACCACGCGGCGCGCGGCGGCGGGCTTCGCGCCCCTGGCCATGGGGCTCGGCTACGCGCTGATCTTCCTGGTTTCGCTGCCGGTGACCAATGGCTCGGTCAATCCCGCGCGCAGCACGGCCTCGGCGGTGTTCAGCGGCGCCGAGGCGGCGGGGCAGTTGTGGCTGTTCTGGATCGCGCCCTTGATCGGGGCGGCGCTGGCCGGCCTAGCCAACCGCTTCTCCGAGGAATAGCGGCGCGGTGATGACAGCCGCGACCATGCGCGAGGTGCTGGACTTCGCCTGGGACGGCCCGCCGCCGGGAGGCGCGGCGGCGCGGCGGCTCCGGCTGCTGATGCTGGACAGCCTGGGCTGCATGGCGGCGGGGCTCGGCCATGCGCGCGTGCGGGCCCTGGGCGCGGCCTT
>SKWC01000319.1 GCA_007129145.1 Rubritepida sp. | reverse complement strand
TTCGCGGCGTTGCTGGCGGCGGCACTGGCGGGAGGGACCTGCGGGCTGCTGGGCAGCTTCCTGCTGCTGCGCCGCGAGAGCATGTTGGGCGACGCCCTGGCCCATTCGGTGCTGCCGGGGATCGTGGCCGCCTATGCGCTGACCGGGCTGCGCAGCGCCTGGCCGATGCTGCTGGGAGCGCTGGCGGCGGGGCTTCTGGCCGCCGCTGCCATCACCTGGGTGCGCCGGGCCGCGCGGATGGAGCCTGGCGCGGCCACGGGCCTTGTGTTCACCGGCTTCTTCGCCGTCGGGCTGGTGCTCCTGGAGGTGACAGGCATCCGCGCGCTGCATTTCCATGTGGAGGCGGTGCTGTTCGGCCAGCTTGAGACGCTGGTCTGGCTGGAAGCCGAGGGCGTGGCGTCGCTGCTGGACCCGGCGGCGCTGGCCGCGCTGCCGTCGCAGATCGGCCTGCTGGCCGGGGTGGCGCTGGGGGCAGGGCTGTTCGTCACGCTGTGCTGGCGGCCGCTCAAGCTGATCGCCTTCGACCCGGATTATGGGCGCAGCCTGGGCATGCGGCCGGGCGGGTGGGAGCTGGCGCTGAACGCCGCCATCGGCGCCGCGGCGGTGGCGGCGTTCCAGGCGGTGGGCACCATCCTGGTCGTGGCGCTGCTGATCTGCCCGGCCGTGGCGCTTCGGCTGCTGACCGACCGCTATGCCGCGCAGTTGCTGGGGGGGGCCGCGCTGGGGGCCGGGCTGGGCGTGCTGGGCGTTCTGCTGGCCGGGCCGCTGCCGGCCTGGCTGGGGCAGGAGATGTCGTTCAACGCAGCAGGGGTGATTGGCTCGCTGGGCGGGCTGGCCGTCGCCTGCGCCGCCTGGTGGCGGGCGCGGCGGATCAGCGCCGCTGCCGCCAGCGGTGGCGTAGCACCGCCAGCAGCAGCACCGCCATCACGGCCGCGATGACCAGGACCACCATGGTGCCGGAGGGCATGTAGTCCTCGATCTGGCGATAGCCCTCCTCCAGGATGTAACCCAATAACGCCAGCCCGCCGACCCACAGGAACGTGCCGGCGGTGGTCCAGGCATAGAAGACGAGGCGCGGCATCTCGATCAGCCCGGCTGGGATCGAAATGAGGGTGCGGATGCCCGGCATCATCCGGCCGAAGAACACCGCCATGGGCCCCCAGCGGCGCAGCGTGGTCTCGGCGCGGTCGAGATCATCGGGCGTCGCGCCGGCATAACGGCCGAAGCGGGCGCTGAGCCTGCGGGTGCGGGCAGTGCCGATCAGGCGGGCCAGTTCGAACCAGAAGGCGTTGCCGACGACCGTGCCGGCCACGCCGGCCACGACCACGCCGGTCAGGGACAGGTCTCCACGCGCGGCGGCGAAGCCCGCGAAGGGCATGATCAACTCAGAGGGGATGGGGGGAAACAGGTTTTCAAGGAACATCAGCGCGAAGACGCCAACATATCCGCCCGCCACGACCCAGTCGGTGATCCAGTCAATCATCGGTGTGGAGCTAGCACATGGCTTGGGGGCCGGCCATAAGCCGCTGCATGCTCGCATCCCCTGCCCGCCGCGCCGCCGCCCATCTGCTGGAAACCGTGCTGGAGCGCCGTCACGGCCTGGAGGAGGGGCTGGAGACGGTGCCGGCCATGGAGCCGCGCGACAAGGCGGCGGGGCATCGGATCGCGGCGGCGGTGCTGCGCCGGCTGGGCAGCCTGGACGCAGCGATGGAGCCCTGGCTGCGGCGCGCCCCGCCCGCACCTGCGCTGCGGGCGCTGCGCATCGGCGCGGCGGAACTGCTGTTGCTGGGCACGCCGCCGCATGCGGCGGTGGCTTCGGCCGTGTCATTGGCACCCCGCCCCTTGGCAGGGCTGGTCAATGCGGTGCTGCGGCGGCTGGCTGAGGCCGGGCCCGCGGCGCTGGAGGGGCTGGACGCGGAGCGGCTGGACACGCCGGCATGGCTGTGGGGCGCTTGGCACGCCGCCTATGGCGCGGCCGGGGTCAGGGCCATCGCGGTGGCGCATCGCGAGGAGGCGGCGCTCGACCTCAGCACGAAGCCGGGCGCGCCCCTGCCCGAGGGGGCGGAGGTGCTTCCGGGTGGGACGGTGCGGCTGCCGGCGGGGACGCGGATCACGGAATTGGCGGGCTTCGCGCGGGGCGATATCTGGGCGCAGGACGCGGCCGCCGCCCTGCCGGCGCGGCTGCTGGGGGTGCGCCCGGGCGAGGTGGTGGCCGATCTCTGCGCGGCGCCGGGCGGAAAGACCGCGCAACTCGCAGCCGCCGGGGCACGGGTGCTGGCGGTGGAACGGGAATCGGCGCGGCTGCCGCGGCTGCGGGAGAATCTGGCACGGCTGGGGCTGGCGGCGGAGGTGATCTGCGCCGATGCGCGGCAATGGACTCCGCCCTCGCCGCTGGATGCGGTGCTGCTGGATGCGCCCTGCACCGCGACGGGCACCATCCGCCGCCACCCCGACGTGCCGCATCTGAAGCGTCCGAAGGATGTGGCGCGGCTGGCGAGCGAGCAGGCGGGCCTGCTGCGGGCGGCGGCGGGGATGCTGCGGCCGGGCGGGCGACTGGTCTTCGCCACCTGTTCATTGCAGGCGGAGGAGGGCGAGGCGCATCTGGATGCGCTGCCGCCCGGCCTGGCGCTGGACCCGGTGCTGCCCGCCGAATTGCCGGGGCTTGAGGGGGCGGTGACGCCGCGCGGCGTGGTGCGCACCCGCCCCGACATGGGGGTGGATGGCTTCTTCGTGATGCGGCTCAGACGCGGCTGAGCCGGGCCCTCACCAGACCCAGATGCCGGCCCGGCCATAAGGCCAGGTCGGGCCATAGAACATCGGAACCGGGATGGTGATGACCTCGGGCGGCTGCTGGATCGCATTGCCGGCGGCCGCCATGCATTGGCTGTAGGTGCGGTCGTAAAGGCGCTGGGCCTCGGGCCAGAAGAGGTTGGGCGGCACGGCGGCGGCGGCGGCCTGCTGGCAGGCGCGGTCCTCGCGCTGGAATTGCACGAAATCCTTGCCGGCCGGTGGCAGGGCGGTGACCTCGGGGCCGGCCGGCGGCGTGGCGGCGCAGGCGCCGAGCGCCAGCGTGGCGAGAGCGGCGAGGATGAAGCGGCTGCTGGGCGTGCGGACTTCCATGCAGACCTCCCTGGAGGGTGGGTTGTTCGCAGGGGGCCCAGCATAGCCCGGATTGCGGCCGCAGCGTGACGGGAGGGTCAGCCAGCTCCGGGCGGCAGCAGCGAGACATGCGCGGCCACGACGCGCCAGCCCTCGGGCGTGCGCATCCAGGTCTGGCTCTGGCGGCCGGTGCTCTGGCTGCCCTCGCGCTGGAAGGTGGTGTTGGCGGTGCCGAAATCCCGGCCGTAGGTGGTGATCACGGTGCGCAGCAGGCGGCGGCCGAAGGGGCCGGCGCGCCCGGCGCGGAAGGCGGCGATCTCGGCGTAGCCGTGCAGGTTCTCGCCGGCGCCGTAGCGGATGGTCAGGGGCGAGTTCCAGAACAGCTCATCCAGCACGGCGACGTCGTTGGTGGTCAGCGCCTTTTCGTAGCGATCGAAGGCGTCGGTGAGTTCGGCCAGCACCTCGGGGATGTTCAGCTCGGGTTGGGACATGGGTCAGTTCCTCACGGGTGGGGCGGCGCAGACGCCGAGGCGTTCCAGATGGGCGGCGAGGCGGAACAGGCTGGCCTCGGCCCAGGGGGCGGCGATGAGCTGCACGCCGATGGGCAGGCCGCCGGGCGTGCCGAGCGCGGCAGGGTCCGCGAGCGGCGCGGCCAGCACCGGCAGGCCGATGCAGGAAATGGGCTGGGTGAAGACGCCGAGATTGGGACGCACGGGCAGGTTCTGGCCGTCGATCTCGATCATGGCCTGGCCGAGCGGGGTGGCGCAGAAGGGGGTGGCGGGGGCGATGATGACATCGGCCTCGTCGAAAAGGGGCAGCACGGCGGCGCGGCAGGCGGCGCGCAGGCGTTGCGCCTGCTGCACCCAATGCGCGGGCAGCAGCGCGCCGGCCAGGAAGCGGTCGCGGGTGGCGGGGTCGAAGTCCTGGGCGCGGCGACGCAGGTTGGGCAGGTGCAGGTTGCCGCCCTCGGCCATGGTGATGAGGAAGGCGGCGGCGCGGGCAGCCTCGGCGTGAGGCAGGCTGACACGGCGGGTCGCGGCCAGGGCGCGG
>SKWC01000262.1 GCA_007129145.1 Rubritepida sp. | reverse complement strand
GAGCCCGCGCCGCGCGGCGGGCGGACCGGCACGCGCCGCGTCTGGCAGGGGGGCGCGGCGGCGGAATGGCCGGTCTGGCGCCGCGGCTCGCTGGGCGCGGAGGAGGTCATCGAAGGCCCGGCGCTGATCGAGGAGGGCTTCGCCACCCATGTGGTGGGACCCGGCTGGCGCGCCGCCCTGGACCCCGAGGGCGCCATCATCGCGCGGAGGATCGCCGCATGAGCGACACTGAAGCAGGCCTCGGCCCCATCGAGATCGAGGTCATCCGCCACGCGCTGAACGCCGCCGCGGCCGAGATGGCGGTGACCATCTGGCGCACCAGCCGCAGCATGGTGGTGCGCGAGCTGCTCGACTACTCGACCGCGGTGTTCGACGCGGATGGCAGCAACCTCGCGCAGTCGGCCTCCATCCCCGGCCACCTCAACTCCATGACGCATGCGCTGCGCACGGTGCTGGCCGAGCACATCCCCCCCCATTCCTGGGAGGAGGGCGATGTGGTGGTGTTCAACGACCCCTATTGCGGCGGCCAGCACCTGCCCGACATCCTGGCCTTCCGCGCGGTGTTCCATGAAGGCCGGCGCATCGCCTTCGTGGGCACGCTGTGCCACCACATCGACGTGGGCGGGCTGGCCGCCGGCAGCTACGCAGCCAAGGCCACCGAGATCTACCAGGAAGGCCTGCGCATCCCGCCGCTGAAGCTGTTCGCGCGCGGGGTGCGCAACGAGGCGATCGTGGCGATGATCCGCCTGAACGTGCGCAAGCCCGACCTGCTGATGGGCGACCTCGCCTCCCAGGTCGCGAGCCTGGAGGTGGGCCAGGCCGCGCTGCACCGCCTGGCGCGGCGCTTCGGCGCGGCGGCCATGATAGAGGCCGGCGCGCGCATCCTCGACATGAGCGAGGCCGGCATGCGCGACGCCTTCGCCGGCATGCCCGACGGCACTTACGAGTTCGAGGACTGGCTGGACGACGATGGCGTGGACCTCGGCCAGCCCATCCGGCTGCATGTGCAGCTCACCATCGCGGGGGATACCGCGACCGTGGACCTCTCGGGCTGCTCGGCCCAGGTGCGGGGGCCGACCAATGCGACGCTCGGCACCACCAATGCCGCGGTGATGTTCAGCCTGATGTGCTGCGCCGACCCGTCCCTGCACATGAGCGCGGGCTGCTACCGGCCGATCACCTTCATCGCGCCCGAGGGGCTGGTGGTGAACGCCTGCCACCCCGCGCCGGTGGTGCACCGCGTGGCCATCGCCCACCGCCTGGTCAACGCCATGATGGGCGCGCTGCACCAGGCCATCCCCGAGCGCATCCCCGCCGCCTACTACGGCAACAGCTATGTCACGACCTTCCAGACCGTCGGCCCGACGGGCCAGCGCGACGTGCTGGTGGAGATCGAGATCGGCGGCTCGGGCGCCAACCCCGCCAAGGATGGGGTGAACGCGCTGGCATCGGGCATGCACAACAACGCCAACATCCCCGTCGAGATGATCGAGGCGCAGCTGCCGCTGACGCTGACGCGCTACGCGCTGCGCGACGGCTCGGGCGGGGAGGGGCGGTTCCGCGGCGGGCTGGGGCTGGTGCGCGAATGGCGGGTGGACAGCCCGGCCGCCTATTTCACCGCCAACATGGACCGCTTCGACCACGCGCCCTACGGGCTGGCCGGCGGCGGGCCGGCCGCGACCGGCAGGCTGGTGCTGCGCCGCGGCAATGAGGAAACGCCCATCCCGCCCAAGACCGACAACCTGCCGCTGCGCCAGGGCGATGTGGTGCGGCTGGAGACCTCGGGCGGCGGCGGCTTCGGCCCGCCCGATGCGCGCGACCCGGAAGCGGCCGAGGCCGACCGCCGCCAGCGCTACGTCTGAGCCTCGCGCGCGAAGACGCAGACGAGGCCGCCGCCCGGCGGGCCCTGGTGCTCGGCGCCGCCCGAGACGAAGACCCGCCCATCCCCCGCCACCGCGGCGACGATGGCGCCCAGCGCCCCGCGCAGGTGCCGCTGCGCATCCAGGTCGGTGTCGCCCAGCATGGTGTGGCGCCGGCCGCGGATCATCCCCGAGGCGTCGGGTTCGCCCTTGGCGATGACGCCCAGCACCTCGCCCCCGGGTGATCCGGCCCCGGCGGCGGCGAAGGCGGCCTGCACCCCCGCGAGGTCCAGCAGGTCGCGCATCGGCGCCACGCCCGCGCGAATCCCCGGCGCCCAGCCGCGGGCGCGGCCGAACACCACCACCTCGTTGCAGCGCACCTCCACCCCGGAGGAGATGCTGGCGCGGTTGCAGAAGATGGAGAGGTCGCGCAGCAGCGCCGCCTCCCGCGCGGCCTCGGGGGCGATGTCGCCCAGCGCGAGGCCCACGCCGAAGGCGGCGGCGGCGCGGGAGAGCGCCATCAGCGCCTTGCCCTGCGGCCCCTCGCCGGCCGGGGCCTTCACCTGCACCAGCGCCACATCGCGCGCATCCACGATGCCGGCCTGGTCCATGGCGTCGCGCACCGCCCGCGCCACGGCGGCGATCTGCGACGCCCGGCCGATGTCGGCGTTCGGGGTGGAGGCGGTGAAGGCGGTGCCCAGCGCCAGCCCCTCGGCCCCCTGCCCTTCCGGGTCCACCGCGAAGACCACGAAGTGGGGCGAGAGCGCGCCCTCGGTCCCGCCCGAGAGCACGCAGGGGATGCGCGCGGCCAGCGCGGCGCGGGGCTGGCCGGTGCGCTCGGCCAGCAGCAGCATCAGCGACTGGGTGAAATAGCCGCGGGTGAAGTCGTTCAGCCCGCCATTGCCCTCGGTCTTGCCGATGACCGCGCGGATGTGGCGCGGATCGAGCGCGCCGGCGTCGAACAGCGCGGCCAGTTCCGAGACATCGCCCGGATGCGCCATGGACAGGCGGTGCAGCAGCAGGCGCGGCATGGTCAGCCCTCCGCGAGGATCAGTTCCGCCACCCGCTCGCCGATCATCATCGCGGGCAGGTTGGTGTTGCAGCGCGGCACCTCGGGCATGATGGAGGTGTCCGCCACCCGCAGCCCGGCGATCCCGCGCAGCCGCGCGCGCGGGTCGAGCACGGCGGCGGGGTCATCGGCCGCGCCCAGGCGGCAGGTGCCGGAGGCGTGCCACACCCCGTTCACATTGCGCCGGACGTGATCGGCCAGCGCGTCCTCATCGGCCAGCAGCGCCGGCAGTTCCGGCGCGTCGTTGATCAGGTGGCGGATGGCCGCGTGCCGCACCGGGCCGGGGATGTCCAGCACCGCCCCCAGCACGCCCATCAGCGCGGCGTTGCGCCAGTTGTGCCGCCCCACCGCGCGCACCCGGTCGGAGTAGCTGGTGGCGAAGGGATGGTCGGTCAGCCGGGCGATGGCGGGGCTGGCGAACAGGGCGGCGGCGCGGCGCACCGCATCCATCAGCCGCGTGAGGTCGCGCGGGTCGGAGAAATGGTTGAAGGCGACCTCGGGCGGCGCGGCCGGATCGGGCGCGGCAAGCCGCACCCACCCGCGCGAGAAGGGATGCAGGATATAGGCCTGGATGGTGGCCAGCCGCCGCCCCACCGCATGCCAGGCCGAGCGATGCGCGAAGTTCAGCAGCATGTCGGGCGGGCGCGTGCCCTCCAGCCCCGAGGCGTAGCGCAGGTAGATGTGGTTGCGCCGCCCGGTGTCGGCGTGGCGGCGACCCTCGGCGCGCAGATAGGCCGAGACATGGATCGCCGCATGCTCCTGCAGGTTCTGGCCCACCCCCGGCAGGTCATGCACGACGGGCAGGCCGAGCGCGCGCAGATGCCCCGCCGGCCCGACGCCCGAGCGCATCAGCAGCGTGGGCGAGAGGATGGCGCCGGCGCTGAGGATGATGCCCTCGGCGTGGATCGCCTGCACCGCGCCCGAGGCATCCGCCACCTCGACCCCCACCGCGCGCCTGCCCTCGAAGAGGATGCGCCGCACCTCGGTCCCGGCGCGGATCACGAGGTTGGGGCGGGCACGGGTGGCGGCGTCCAGATAGCCGCGCGCCGCCGAGACCCGCCGCCCGTCGAGCCCGGTGTTGATCGGCACCGGGGCGAAGCCCTCGGCCATGGCGGCGTTCATGTCGGGGTGGAAGGCGAAGCCCTGCGCCGCCAGGCTCTCCGCCGCCGCGAGGGTGAAGGCGTCCCAGCGCGCGCGGGGGATGCGCCGCACCGGGATGGGG
>SKWC01000246.1 GCA_007129145.1 Rubritepida sp. | reverse complement strand
TGGTGGCCTGCGCCGACCTCTGCTCCCGCCGCTGGATCTGGGACCAGTACGACGCCCAGGTGGGCGGCCAGACCGCCCGCCGCCCCGGCCAGGCGGATGCGGCGGTGGTCCGGCTGGAGGGCCGTCGTCGCGCGCTCGCGATGACCACCGACTGCACGCCGCGCTACGTGGCCGCCGACCCCGAGGAAGGTGCCAAGCAGGCGGTGGCCGAGGCCTGGCGCAACCTCACCGCGGTCGGCGCCCTGCCGCGCGCCATCACCGACAACATGAACTTCGGCAACCCCGAGAAGCCCGAGATCATGGGCCAGTTCGCCAGCGCCGTCCGCGGCATGGCCGCCGCCTGCACCGCCCTGGATTTCCCCGTGATCAGCGGCAACGTCTCCCTCTACAACGAGACGGAGGGCCGGGCGATCCTTCCCACCCCCGCGATCGGCGGGGTCGGCGTGCTTGAGGACGTGGCCCAGGCCGTCGGCCTCGCCATGCCCGAGGGCTGCGAGCTCGTCCTCATCGGCGCCACCCACGGCCATCTGGGGCAAAGTCTCTGGCTGCGCGAGATCGCCGGCCGCGAGGCCGGCCCGCCCCCGCCCGTGGACCTCGCCGCCGAGCGCCGCAACGGCGACTTCGTCCGCGCCGAGATCCTGGCCGGCCGCATCCGCGCCTGCCACGACCTGAGCGACGGCGGCGCCCTGGTGGCGCTGGCCGAGATGTGCATGGCCTCCGGCGTCGGCGCCCGGCTGGACCACGCGGCCGACCATGCCTTCTGGTTCGGCGAGGACCAGTCCCGCTACCTCCTCGCCCTGCCCAGCGCCGGCGCCCTGCTGGCCCGCGCCGCGGCGTCCGGTGTGCCCGCGCAACGACTTGGCCAATCCGGAGGCCCCCACTTGGTCATCGCCGGCGCGGGTGCCATATCTGTGACCGAGCTGTCAGCGGCGCATGAGGCGACTCTGCCCGCCCTGATGGCGCAGTTCGACGCATGAGGATGGCGAACCATGCCGATGCAACCGGCCGAGATCGAGGCGCTGATCAAATCGGCGCTCCCCGACGCCCAGGTCACGATCGAGGACCTGGCCGGCGACGGCGATCACTACGCCGCCAAGGTCGTCTCGGAAGCCTTCCGCGGCCTGCCCCGCGTGAAGCAGCACCAACTGGTCTATGCCGCGCTGCAGGGGCGCATGGGCGGGGTCCTGCACGCGCTGGCGCTGCAGACCAGCCCTCCCGCACAGTGAAACCGCCGTCGCAGGAAAGGACGCAGGCAGCATGAGCGAAGTGGTGCAGCGCATCGAGGCCGACCTCAAGGCCAACCCCGTGGTGCTCTACATGAAGGGCACGCCGGTCTTCCCGCAGTGCGGCTTCTCGGCCCGTGTGGTGCAGATCCTGAGCCACGTCGGGGTGCCCTTCAAGGGCGTGAACGTGCTGGAGGACATGGAGATCCGCGAGGGGATCAAGGCCTACACCAACTGGCCGACCATCCCGCAGCTCTATGTCCAGGGCGAGTTCGTGGGCGGCTGCGACATCGTGATGGAGATGTTCCAGTCCGGCGAACTGCAGGGGATACTGCAGGAGAAGGGCTTGCTCCCCGCCGAGCAGGCCTGACGCTCCAGGGCCGGGGGTATCAGACCCCGGCCATCGCCCCGCGCAGCAGCACCACTTCATCCAGGGGGTCCCCGAAGGCGAGGCCGCCCGGGGTGCTCACGGGTCGGCAGCGCAGCAGTTGGTGCTTGCCTTGGCGCAGCGACGGCTCCATTTCGGGGAACAGCCCATCCGGGGTGCCCTCGACCAGCGCGATGGTGACCAGCGCGACACCTCGGCTGGTGCGCTCCAGCAGTTCCGCCGTCTCCAGGAACAGATGCGGCGTGGCCGGATCTTCCTCCGTGACCTGCAGAAGCATCTTGCCATGCAGCGCGCGCAGCGAATCCCGCATGCGCAGCACCGACCGCTCCAGCTTGGCGAAGCCCGCCGGCGTCTTGGGGTCGTGCACATGGAACAGGGTGGGCCCGTACATCTCGGTGAACCGCCGGTGGCGGCAGAGATGGCCCGCCGCGCCGGGCGGACGCTCGGAGGCGGGGATGGGCTCGTGCTCCTCGGGCAGCATGAGCAGCGTGAAGTCGTCCGCGATGCTGTCGCGCACCGCCTCGGGCGGGATGGTCATCCAGTCGAAGGGGCCGGCCCAGCGGCGCAAGCCGCTCCGGCGCAGCATCCCCGCGACCGTCGGCATGCAGCCGCCGCTCAGGCAGGTGAGGGGAACAGGGCGGCGTTCGACCGCGGGCTTGATGAGGCTGTGGAGCATGACGCCGACATCGCGCGCGTCCACCGCCAGGGCCAGCGCCTCATCGCTTTTGCCGACGGCGCCGACGAAATCCGCCACGACCTCGGCCAGCGGCTTCTCCGCCGCGCGGCGTCGCAGCTCCTGCATCATCTGGTCGCGCAGCGCGGGGTCCACCTCGCGCTGCAGCAGGCTGCGATGGGCCGCCGCCGCCAGGGCTTCGAGCACCTCCTCAAGGGTGATGGTCTCAGCCATGTGACGGCGGGCTCGGTCGCAGGGGCGCGCCGCCCCGCATGGGGGGCGGCCTGGTCATCAGCGCGAGTAGAACTCGACCACCAGGTTCGGTTCCATCTGCACCGGATAGGGCACGTCGGCGAACTTCGGCGCGCGCAGCAGCCGGCCCTTCATGGCGCGGTGGTCCACCTCGATGTACTCGGGCACGTCGCGGCCTGCCTCCTGCGCGGCGTCGAGCAGCATGGTCAGCTGCTTCGACTTCTCCTTGACCTCGATCAGGTCGTTGTCGCGCACGCTGTAGGAGGGGATGTTCACCCGCTTGCCGTTCACCGTGACATGGCCGTGGTTCACGAACTGCCGCGCCGCGAAGGGCGTGACCGCGAACTTCATGCGGTAGATCAGGGTGTCGAGCCGGCGCTCCAGCAGGTCGATGAGGTTCTCGGAGGTGTCGCCCTTCCGGCGCACCGCCTCCTCATAGTACTTGCGGAACTGCTTCTCGCCGATGTTGCCGTAGTAGCCCTTCAGCTTCTGCTTCGCCATGAGCTGCACGCCGAAGTCGGTCGGCTTCTGCTTGCGGCGCTGGCCGTGCTGGCCGGGCCCGTAGGTGCGCGCACCCTGGTCGCCCTTGCGGGGCTTGGAGACCGGGCTCTTGGCGCGGCCCCAGAGGTTCTCGCCCAGGCGGCGGTTGATCTTGTACTTGCTCGCAAGACGCTTGGTCATAGGCGCTCATGCTCCGGGCTGATGCCGCCCGGCCCTTCTGTTCGACGGGCCATGCGCGGGGCGCTGGCTCGCGGTTGTCCCGGTAGTCCCAAGCCTTGCGGCAGGGGCGGGCGCACGCCCCTGGGGCGCGTCCACATTCCCGGGAATGGCCGCGGATTAGGCCGGGGGCGGCGGCTTGTCAAACCGGACGCTTGCCAAACCCCGGGCGGCCCCCTAGTTCGCGCGCATGATCTCACGCTCGGATATCCTGCTTCTCGGCCTCACGGCGGGCGTGGTCGGCTGCCTGGTGGGCGGCATGATGTTCGGCATCGGCCTCGGCCTCGTGGTGCAGCGGGCGCATATCGGCTGGCTGCTGCTGCTGCCCGCCGCGCCGGTGGCCGGGCTGCTGGGCTATGTGCTGGCGCGCAAGCTGGCGCGGCGCCTGCCCTGACGCACGCCACCCGCCGCCGCGCATCTTGACGCCGGTGGGTGGCGGGGCCTTCTCTGTCGCGCCATGCCGAACATCGAGATCTACACCACCCCCTTCTGCCCCTATTGCGACCGCGCCAAGGCGCTGCTGGCGCGCAAGGGAGTGGCCGTGGTCGAGCATGACGCGCCGCATGGCAGCCAGGCGCGGCGCGACGCCGTCACCCGATCGGGCGGGCGGACGACGGTGCCGCAGATCTTCATCAACGGCCAGGCGATCGGCGGCTCGGATGATCTGGCGGCGCTGGACCGCGCCGGCCAGCTCGACGCGCTTCTGGCCGGCTGAGGCGGCCCTGGCACTCGTCATCGGGGAGTGCCACGCCTATATCCGGCTGGAGCCATGCGGCGCCGATGGGGCGCCGCGGCAGGATGGGCAGGGATGATCAAGTTTTCCCTTCGCTGCGAGAACGCGCATCAGTTCGAGAGCTGGTTCAAGGACGGCGGCGCCTTCGAGCGCATGGCGCAGGCTGGCCT
>SKWC01000141.1 GCA_007129145.1 Rubritepida sp. | reverse complement strand
CTCGGCGGCGGGTGGGGCGGCGGCAGGCGGGGCGGCGGGCGGCGCCTCCGGTGCGGTCTGGGCCAGCGCTGGCAGCGCGAGACACAACAGCAGGGGGGCCAGAAGGAGACGACGCATGCGGTGAACCTCACCTTGGATGGGAGCGGCAGGCCGCCCAGGGTCATTTGAGGGGCATGTGGCGGCGAAAAGAAAGCCCCGCAACCACCCGGGGGTGGCGGCGGGGCCAATGTTGCAACTTGTTTCCGAAGCTCACGCCCCGGCACAGGCTGGGGTCAGCGCGGCAGCACGGGGAACAGGGTCGCTTCCTGCGCCGGCTCGATCACGCTGTCGGGCGTCTCCCGGAAGAAACGGAAGAAGTCGTTGTCCGGGGTCAGCACCAGTCGGGCATTGCCCTCGCGGAAGACCGACTGGTAGGCCTGCATGGTCCGCCAGAAGCGGAAGAACTCCGGGTTGCGACCGAAGGATTCCGCGAAGACCCGGATGGCCTCCTGCTCGCCCGCACCGCGCAGGATCGCGGCGTCCGCTTCCGCGGTCGCCAGGATCACCACGCGCTCGCGCTCGGCGTTCGCGCGGATGCGCTGCGCCTGCTCCGCACCTTCGGCGCGCACCTCGCGCGCCACGCGCTCACGCTCGGACTGCATGCGCGCCAGGATCGCCTGGGTGTTCTCGTCGGGCAGGTCGGCGCGGCGGATGCGCACATCCTCCACCTGGATGCCGAAGCGGCGCGCCTCCTCGTTCACGCTGTCGCGGATGCGGCCCATGACGCGCGTGCGTTCATCCGACAGCACGGCGTTCAGCTGCTCGCTGCCGAGGACGCGACGCAGGGCCGAGGAGACGATGGAGTTCAGCCGCCCGCGGATCCCCGCTTCACCCGCGCCGACAGTTTGGAAGAACAGCAGCGGGTCGGTGATGCGGAACCGCGTGAAGCTGTCCACGATCAGCCGGCGCTGGTCGCCCAGGATGACTTCCTCGCCGGCCCCGTCAAAGTCGAGCAGACGCCGGTCGAAGACGATGACGTTCTGCACGAAGGGGATCTTCACCTGCAGGCCTGGGGTGGTGATCACGCGCATCGGCTCGCCCAGCTGGGTGATCAGCACCTGCTGCGTCTGGCTGACGGTGAAGAAGGTGTTGGCCACCGTGACTAGGCCGACGACGGCCACACCGGCGATGATGGCAAGCTTGTTCATCGGCTGGCTCCCTGGTTCACGGGGCGCTGCTGTTGCAGGATCGGGGCGGCGACGGCGGGCGAGGCGGCACGCTGCGTGCCGGCGCCGCCCTGGCCGTCCAGCTGCAGGAAGGGCACCATGCCCTGCAGCCGGTCATCCACCAGGATCATGTTGTTGCCGCGCAGGATTTCCTCCATGGTTTCGAGGTAGATGCGCCGGATTGTCACATCCTGCGCCTGGCTGAAGGCCGCCAGCACCGCGTCGAAGCGGCCCGCCTCACCGCGCGCACGGGCGATCTGGCCATCGCGGAAGCCGGTGGCCTCCTGGATCACGCGCTCCGCCTCGCCTCGGGCGCGGGGAATGATGTCGTTGCGGAAGGCCTCGGCTTCGTTGCGCAGGCGCTCGCGGTCGGTGCTGGCGCGCTGGACGTCGCGGAAGGCTTCGATCACGGCGGCCGGCGGGTCCACCTTCAGCAGCTGCACCTGGGTGATCTCCACCCCGGCGCCATACTGATCCATCATCGCCTGGGTCAGGCTGCGAACCTCCTGCTCGATCTGCGCGCGCGCCTCGGTCAGCGCGGCCTGGATCTGGGTCCGGCCGATCACCTCGCGCATCACCGATTCGCCGGCGGACTTCACCGTATCCTCGGGGTTGCGCGTGTTGAACAGGAACTCGCCCGCGTCACGGATGCGCCAGAACACCGCGAAGTCGATGTCCACGATGTTCTCATCGCCGGTCAGCATCAGGGATTCGGCCAGCACGTCCCGCTGCGGAACGATGCGCCCGCCGGTGTCGCCGGCAGCACGGAAGCCGACATCCACCCGGTTGATGCGCGTCACCCGCGGCGTGGTCACGGCCTCAACGGGCCAGGGGATCGCGTAGTTCAGGCCGGGCGGGGTGGTCCGGTGGAAGGCGCCGAAGCGCATCACCACGCCCAGCTCATCCGGCTGGACGCGATAGAAGCCCGAGGCGCCCCAGATGGCCGCCACCACCAGGGCGACCGCCACCGCCACCTTGGCGCCGCCGCCGCCGCCGGGCAGGAAACGCTTCACCGCCTCCTGGGCCTTGCGGATCATCTCGTCCACATCGGGCCCCTGGCCACCGCCCGGCGGGGTGTTGCCGCCACCGCCGCCCCATGGGCCCCCGGCCCCCGGCCGCGGGTTTCCCCAGGGGCTCTGGCCTCCGTTGTTCCAAGCCATCTTGCGGTGCTCTCCCTCCTGGCCGCGGGCGATGCCGCTGGCCGCATCTCCAGACATCGCCAAGCGGCAGACACCCCCCCAACCGCTTCGGGGGAGGGGTGCACAACCCGGCTTCGCGTGCATATGAGGACTCAGGGCTCCAAAGGAAAGACCAGTCATGCCGGAAGCATCAGATGCGGAACGGATCGCAAGCGAAGTGAAACGGGCCCTTCGCGCCATCCAGGACCCGAAAACCGGGCGCAGCATCATCGAGAACGGCATGGTCGAGACGGTGAATGTGCGCGACGGCATGGTGCAGTTCGCGCTGAACGTCCCGCGTGAGCGCGCGCGGGAACTGGAGCCGCTGCGCGAGGCCGCCGAGAAGGCGGCCGCCGCCGTCCCCGGGGTGCTGTCGGCCACGGTGGTGCTGACCGCGCATCGCGAGGTCTCGGGCCCCGGGGGCACGGCCAGTTCGCAGCGCCCGCCGCCCGGGCCGGGGCCGATGCTGCTGCCCGGGGTGCGGCACATCGTCGCGGTGGCCTCGGGCAAGGGCGGCGTGGGCAAGTCCACCACGGCGGTGAACCTCGCCGTCGCGCTCGCCGGCCAGGGGCTGCGGGTCGGGCTGCTGGACGCCGACATCTATGGCCCGTCGCTGCCGCAGATGCTCGGCACGCATGAGAAGCCGCGCGCCACCGGCAACCGCATCATCCCCATCCCGCGCTGGGGGCTGAAGGCCATGTCCATCGGCTTCCTGGTGGATGAGGAGACGGCGATGATCTGGCGCGGGCCCATGGTGATGGGCGCGCTGGAGCAGATGATGGGCCAGGTCGAGTGGGGCGAGCTGGATGTGATGGTGGTGGACATGCCGCCCGGCACCGGGGACGCGCAGCTGACCATGAGCCAGCGCGTGCCGCTGGCCGGCGCGGTGATCGTCTCCACGCCCCAGGATGTGGCGCTGATCGACGCCCGCCGCGGCGTGCGCATGTTCGAGAAGGTGAATGTCCCGGTCCTCGGCCTCATCGAGAACATGAGCTATTTCTGCTGCCCCGAATGCGGCCACCGCAGCGAGATCTTCGGCCATGGCGGCGCGCGCGAGCAGGCGCGGCGCATGGGGGTGGAGTTCCTGGGCGAACTCCCGCTGAAGCTCGCGATCCGCGAGATGGCCGACGCCGGCACCCCGGTGGTCCAGGCCGCGCCCGACAGCCATGAGGCCGCGACCTACCGCGCCATCGCCGCCCGGCTGTGGGAGAAGGTCTCGGCCGGGCAGGCGCCGGCCGGGCCCAGCATCGTCATGGAGTGAGGCGCGCCAGGCCGAAGGGCGCGAGGTCGGGTCGCGCCTCGTCGCAGGCCAGCGCCGCCACCGCCTCGCCCAGCCCGGCGGAATGCTTGAAGCCATGCCCCGAGCACGCCGAGAGGATCATGGCGCCGGGCACGCCTTCCATGCGGTCCACCACGAAGCCGGAATCGGGCGTGGTGGTGTAGAGGCAGCCCTGGCTGCGCAGGGCGGGGCCATGCACGCCGCGCAGCCTTCCCTGTGCGTGGCGGGCCAGGAGTTCGGCCGCGGCGCCGGGCGGGGGGGTGCGGTCCAGGTCGTCGGGGTCCCAAGACGCGTCATAGCGCTCGGTGGCCAGCTGCACCGTCGCGCCATCCAGGCTGGGGAAGCCGTAGAAATAATCCTCCGGCCCGGCGCCATGCATCCAGATGACGATGGGGAAGCGATCGGGCGCGTAGGCCGCCGGCTCCTCCACCGGGAACCAGTGCAGCGCCTGGCGGAGCACCCGCGCGCGCCGCGCCAGCACCCCGCCCGCGAGGCCCGGCAGCCAGG
>SKWC01000040.1 GCA_007129145.1 Rubritepida sp. | reverse complement strand
AGGCGATGGCCGAGGGCAACCTCGAGATGGCCTGGGGCCAGTTCGGCAAGACCGCGACCGTTGATCCCTGGATGAACATCGTGGCCGGCCCGATGCTGCTGACCACGCCGGGTGCGATGCTGCAGCTCGACAACTTCGAGAGCGTCGGCCAGCTGCGGGAGCGTTTCGCGCGCCTGCACGGCATCACCATGCTGGGCACCGGGCACCTGTCCATGTACATGGGCGCCGGCGCCGGTCGCCGCCTGCGCACCCCGGATGATTTCCGCGGTCGCCGCATCCGCTCGATGGGCCCGGCCGAGAACACGATGCTGCAGGCCTGGGGCGCCTCGCCGCAGCTGATGGCCTTCGGCGACGTGCCGCCGGCGCTGCAGACCGGCGTGCTCGACGGACTTCTCACCAGCCTCGGCGGCTGGAACTCGGTGCGTGATCAGGCGCCCTTCTACTCGGTGGCCGGCATCAACGGCATCGTGGGCGACTACTACTGGATCGGCGCCGCAACGCGCTGGTGGCAGCGTCTGCCGGAGGCGACCCGCACCGTGCTCGACCGGCTGATCCGCGAGGAGCTGATCCCGATGTCGATCCGGCTGAACTGGTGCAACGACCAGCGCCTGCTGGAGCGCTTCCAGGTGCAGGATCCGAACCAGCCGGGCATCTATGTCCTGACGGCCGAGGAGCAGCAGGCGCTCGCCAGCGCGCTGGGCGATGCGACGCAGCGCTGGGTGAAGGCGAACACCCCCGCGGCGGCGCACCAGTGGGTGGACCGCTTCGTCGAGGAGGCGCGCGCTGCTTCCCGCGCGAACCCGCTGGGCTCGTCCTGGATCGAGCAGACCGACTGCTCCACCCTGCAGCACTTCTTCCAGCGTTCGTAATCCGGACCGCGCGCGGCCGGCCGAGGGCTCTGCCCCGGTCGGCCGTGTCGCATATGCAACGGGGTGTGCATGAGCACGATCTTTCGGTCCTGGCTGTTCCTCCAGGACAAGCTGTTGGGCAGCATCGCGGGCGTGGCCCTGCTGGGCGCCACCCTGCTGGCCATCATCGAGATTCCCCGCCGCTACATCTTCGGTGTGACCTTCTTCTGGTCACAGGATGCGGTGACCTATTTCATCACGGCCGCCTGTTTCCTGTATTTTGGCAACGCGTTGGCCCAGCGCACACATCTGGCGGTGACCGTGCTGCCCGAATGGCTGCAGAAGGCAGGCAAGCAGAAGCTCAGCCTTGCGGTGCGCAGCTTGGCGAACATGCTCGGCCTCCTGTTCTGCGTCGGATTCGTCTGGTTCGGTTGGCCCGGAGCCGAACGCACCATGATGATCGGCCGCATGACTGAGAGCATGGTTATCCCGCTCTGGCCCTTCCAATTCGTGTTGCTGGTGGGGATCGCCATGCTCGGGATCACCTACCTCTTCCATTTCTATCGCGACTTCCTGTGGTTGGTGACGGGCAAGGACCCCTTCCCCTGGGACACCATCTATACGGAGTTCGAGCTCTGACCGCGCCCCCCGTGGGTGCATGACAATCCGGCGGCACGCCTCAGCGGCCGCCATCATCAACGAGGCATCACCTGCCGGTCGCGCATGGCGGTCCGGTCCCGGGAGGATTAGTCATGGGTTTGCTGGCTGTCAGCTTCACCCTGTTCTTGGCCCTTGGCCTACCCATCGGCATCGTGCTGGCGGGCGCGGCGTTCGTGTTCATTCACTTCGATCCGATGCTGACGGAAGGGACGGTGTTCCGCTCCTTCTTCAACTTCGTGACGAGTTACACCCTGATGGCGGTCCCGTTCTTCATCTATGCGGGCTTCCTGATGGAGCGGACCGGGCTGATCGGCAAGCTGTTCCGCTTCTCGGATGCGCTGATCGGCTGGCTGCCGGGCGGCTTCGGCTATGCCACGCTGGTCGCGGCCATCATCTTCGGTGCCATTTCGGGATCGTCCACCGCCATGGCGGCGGCCATGGGCGTGATCGCCTTCCCTGAACTGATCAAGCGCGGCTATCCGGCCTGGCTGGCGGCTGGGCTGATTGCATCGGCTGGCGGCATCGCCATCCTGATCCCGCCCTCGATCACGCTGATCCTCTACGGGATCATGACCGAGACCTCGATCGTGTCGCTGTTCTTCGCGGGCGTCCTTCCGGGGTTACTGTTGGCCGTCGGCAACGCGCTGCTGATCATCTTCTTCGGCTGGAAACTGAAGCTGCCGGCCGGCGAGTTCAGCTGGCGCGGGCTGGCGGAAGCGGCCTGGGAGGCGTGGCCCGCGCTGATGATGCCGACCATCATCCTGGGTGGCCTTTATGGCGGCGTGTTCACCCCCACCGAAGCCGGGGCGGCGGCCTGCGCCTATGCGCTGATTTACGGCGCGGTGGCGCGACGCAAGGAGTTCCTGACGGATGTGATTCAGGTGACGCAACGTTCGCTGAACCTGACCGCGGTGATCGTGTTCCTGCTGGGCTGCGTGGGCGTGTTCCAGTTCGTCCTGGCCAACCAGGGCTGGGCGCAGCACCTGACGGAGTGGGTGGGCGCGCTGGGCCTGTCGCCGATGGGCTTCCTGCTGGTGCTGCTGCCGATCCTGCTGTTCCTGTCCATGTTCCTCTCGGGCATCTCGATCATCGTGCTGACGGTGCCGCTGTTCTTCCCGATCGCGCTGGAGATGGGCATCAACCCGATCTGGCTCGCGATCCTGGTGGCGCTGGCCATGGAGATGGGCGTGATCATCCCGCCGGTCGGGCTGAACCTCTTCGCGGTGGCGGGCACGACGCGCGTGCCGCTGCATGAGGTGGCGAAGGGCTCCATCCCCTTCCTGTTCTCGGACGGGTCGGTGCTGGTGATCGTGCTGCTGTTCCCGATCCTGGCGCTGTGGCTGCCGGAATACCTGGTCACGCCGGTCTTCGCGCCGAGATAGCGCGGCGGGCCGCAAAGCCCCAGTACAACCACGCCCCGCCCGGTTCCCCCGAGCGGGGCGTTTCGCGTTCAGTCCTCGATACCCGAGAGGTCGGCGATCATGCGGCCAAGCGCGGCCAGATCCTCGCCACCCGCGCCGCGGTTCACCAGCAGTTCCACCAGCGGTGCCGCCATGGCGGTGGCCGGGCCGAAGACGCCGTGGTCGCGGATGGCCGCGGCGGCCAGCCGGATGTCCTTGCGCATCAGCTCCGCCCGGAACCCCGGCTTGAACTGACCCGCGATCACGCGCTTCGCGTGGTTGCGCAGCACGAAGGAATCCGCCGAGCCACCCGACAGTGCGCCGCGCATCGTCTCAGGGTCGATGCCGGCCTTGCGCCCCATGGCGAGCGCCTCGCTGACCGCGGTGAGGGTGGCGCAGATGATGATCTGGTTGGCGGATTTGCACACCTGCCCCGCTCCCGAGGGGCCGAGGTGCGTGATGGTCCGCCCCACCGCCTCCAGATAGGGGCGCGCAACGGCGAAGGCGCCGGGATCGCCGCCCACCATGCAGGTCAGCGTGCCGTCGATCGCGCCGTGCGGCCCGCCCGAGACCGGGCTGTCCAGCAGCATCACCCCCTGTTCCGCCAGGCGGCCTGCGAAGCCCTGGGTGGCGGCGGCCGCGATGGTGGAGAAGTCGATGACGATGCTGCCCGGCGCCGCGCCCTCGGCCACGCCGCCGGAGCCGAACAGCACCGCCTCCACATCGGGCGTGTCGGGAACGCAGATCCCGATGATGGCGGCGCCGCGTGCCGCTTCGGCCGGACTGGCGCACCAGGCGGCGCCCGAGGCCTCCAGCGCCTCGGCCTTGGCGCGGGTGCGGCTGTGCACGGCGACCGCGAAGCCCGCCTTCAGCAGGTTCGCGGCCATGGCGGCCCCCATCACGCCGAGGCCCAGGAAGGCGACGCGCGCGGGGGGCGTGACGGGGGCGGCGCTCACTTGCCGGCCTGGTAGGCCGCAAAGAAGGCCGCCGGCCGCGCCATCCGGTTCTCCATCTTGAGCAGCAGCCCGGCCTCGCCCACCGCCTTCAGGTAGTCGCCCCATGCCGGGTCGGCGGCCATGGCGTTGCGCCGCGCCTCGCGGTCGGCCTGGTCCTTGTAGCCCCAGATATGGACCACGGTGTTCAGCTCGCCCTCGATGGTGGTGTACCAGCCCAGGCAATTGCCCAGGTGCTTGCGCTGGATTGCCCAGCCCTTCTCCTCATACATCTTCACGAAGAGGGGCAGCTTGTTGGGCAGGCAGGTGTAGATGCGGATGTCCACGAGCATGGCGGTTTCCTCCGAGGTTGCGGAGGCGCCATCATCACCCGGAACATCCGCGCCGCGAAGGGCGGGTCAGTTGATCAGCACCAGCCGGTGATCGGCCGCCAGAAGGCGCAGCCCGAAGCGGCGCACCTCCTCCGGCGGCAGGGGGTTGCCGCCGATGCGCAGCACCCGCAGCGCGGGCATCTCCAGCAGCGCATCGGGCAGGGTGGTCAGCGCATTGCCGCGCATGTCGATCTCGATCAGCCGGTGCGCGGCCAGCGCCTCGGGCGGGATTTGCCGCAGGCCGCGGCCGCTCAGATCCAGGATGACCGGCGCGTCCTCCCTCGCCAGGAAGGCGGCGAGTTCGCGCAGGTCGTCGGGCGCGCGGGGGGCGGCGGCTTGGGGTGGCGCCATGGCCTGGGCCAGCAACAACAGCCCCGCCCCGGCCATCGCCCAGACCGGCGCGCCCGAGAGCCACAGGAAGCCGCGCCGCACCGCGCCGGCACGGCCCGCACGCCAGGCCAGCACCGCCACCACCAGGGCCACCGGCGGGAAGGCCGCCAGCACCCACAGCCCCGCCTGCCGGGGCATCGCCGCCCCATCCTCCACCATCACGCCGCCGGCCGTGATCACGGCCGCGGCGAAGGGCAGGGCGATGACCGCGACGACGCCGGTCAGCCCCACCAGGACCCTCAGAAGCGCACTCATGCAGGCAAGGTGTAGTCTCGGTAGAGGCGTTTCAACTCGGCTTTCCAAAGCTTTCCGGTGGCGGTGAGCGGCAGGCTGTCCACGAATTCCACCCGGTCGGGCATCCACCACTTCGCCACATGGCCCTCCAGCACGGCCAGGATGCTCTGGGCGCTGGGGTCGGTGCCGGGCTTGCGCACCACCAGCAGCAGCGGGCGCTCATCCCATTTGGGGTGGCGCACCGGGATCGCGGCGGCGAGCTGCACATCCGGATGCGCCAGCGCCAGGTTCTCCAGCGTGATGGAGCTGATCCACTCGCCGCCCGATTTGATGACGTCCTTGGCGCGGTCCACGATCTCGATCGCGCCCAGCGCGTCCACGGTGACGACATCGCCGGTGCGGAACCAGCCGTCATCGGTGAAGGCGGGGTCGGTGGCGCGGTTGAAATAGGCGCGGGCCGTCCAGGGGCCGCGCACCTCCAATTCCCCGAAGGCCACGCCGTCATGGGCGATCTCCTGCCCCGCATCGTCGCGCACGCGGAAATCCACGCCGAATTGCGGGCGCCCCTGCTTGCGCGAGTAGTCCAGCATCCGCGCCTCGTCCCAATCGGCATTGCCGGCCTGGCGGCTGTTGGTGGAGCCGATCGGGCTGATCTCGGTCATGCCCCAGGCGTGCACGATGGGCACGCCGTACTCGCGCCGGAAGCCCTCGGTGACGGGCATGGGCAGGGCGGTGCCGCCCACCACCAGCCGCGGCGGGTTGGTGAAGCGGCGCGCGGGGGCGGCGCGCAGCCATTGCAGCAGCATGGTCCAGATGGTCGGCACCCCGGCCGAGAAGGTGACGCCCTCGGCCTCGAACAGCCCATGCAGGCTGGCAGGGTCGAGCCGCGGCCCGGGCAGCACCAGCGAGGTGCCGGTGATCGCCGCCGCATAGGGAATGCCCCAGGCATTCACATGGAACATCGGCACCACCGGCATCGCCACGTCGCGCGCCGAGAAGCCGAACACATCGGGCGAGACCGCCATCATGGCGTGCAGCAGCGTCGAGCGGTGCGAGTAGAGCACGCCCTTGGGCATGCCCGTGGTGCCCGAGGTGTAGCACAGCGAGGAGGCCGCGGCCTCGTCCAGCGCCGGCCATTCGACGTCGCCATCCTCGGCGGCCAGCAGCGCGTCCATGGACAGCACCTCGACCGGCAGCTCCGGGACTGCCGCCGCCTCCCCCATCAGCACCACGGCGCGCAGGCCGGGGGGAAGCTGGTCCTTCACCCCGTCGAGCACCGGCAGAACCGATGGGTCCACGAACAGATGCGTGTCCTCGGCGTCCTTCAGGATATAGGCGATCTGCTCGGGGAAGAGGCGCGGGTTCACCGTATGCAGCACCGCCCCCATCCCCGAGACGCCGTAGTACAGCGCGAGATGCGGCGCGGTGTTCCAGGCCAGGGTGGCGATGCGTACGCCCGGCCGCACCCCGCGCCGGAGCAGGGCCTGCGCCAGCCGCTTCGCGTCATGCTCGATGCCCGGCCAGGAGGTGCGCGTGACGCGGCCCTCGGCGTCCACCGAGGTGATGCGGGCATGGGCGTGGTGGCGCGCCGCGTGCCGGATCAGCGATGAGACGAGCAGCGGATGGTCCTGCATCAGGCCGCGCATGGAACTTTTCCCCACATCCTTGTTCTTGGCAGCGAGTATGCCGCCCCGCGCGGTCCAGCGCCACGGCGGCTGCTGGACAGGGCCGCCCCCCCGCGCTACCGCCGCGAGGGCAGAGCTGGAAAAGAGCGAAGGCGAAATGAG
The DNA here is from genome assembly GCA_007129145.1 of Rubritepida sp. Classification (GTDB taxonomy): domain Bacteria; phylum Pseudomonadota; class Alphaproteobacteria; order Acetobacterales; family Acetobacteraceae; genus Roseococcus. Next base: position 7,987 of record SKWC01000040.1, on the reverse strand, counting down.
CGAACCGACCCTGATCCTGAAGCGCGAAGGCCATGCCGGCACCATCCTGATGAACCGGCCCAAGGCGCTGAACGCGCTGACGCTTGAGATGATCCGCGACTTCGCCCATGCGATCGGCCAATGGCGGAATGACGCGGCGGTGAAGCTGGTGGTGCTGGAAGGGGCGGGCGGCCGCGCCTTCTGCGCCGGCGGCGATGTGCGTGCCGTGCGCGAGGCCGCGGTCGCGGGCGAGCACGCCCCGGTCACCGCCTTCTTCAGCGAGGAATACGCGGTCAATGAGGGGATCGCGCGCTTCGGCAAGCCCTGGGTGTCGCTGATCGACGGCATCTGCATGGGCGGCGGCATCGGGCTCGCCGTCCACAACGGCCCGCGCATCGTCACCGAGAACGCGCTGCTGGCCATGCCCGAGACCGCCATCGCGCTGTTCCCCGATGTCGGCACCTCCTACATCCTGCCGCGGCTGCCCGGCGCCATCGGCACCTGGCTGGCGCTGACGGGCGCGCGGCTGAAGGGGGCGGATGCAGTGCATGCCGGCCTCGCCACGCATTATGTCCCGCGCGCCAGGCTGCAGGAGATGCGCGACAGCCTGGTGCAGGAGGGCGACACGGCGGCGGTGGAGCGCTTCGCGGAAACCCCGCCCGAGGCCAGCTTCGCGCCGCAGCGCGCCGCCATCGACCGCTGCTTCAGCCAGCCCTCGGTGCTGGACATCATCGGCGCGCTGGAGGGCGAGGGCACGGAATGGGCGGCCGAGCAGGTGAAGGTGCTGCGGCGCATGTCGCCCACCAGCCTGTGTGTCTCGCTCGCGCTGCTGGAGCGGGGCGCGGCGCTGGACCTGCGCGGCTGCCTCGATGAGGAGCTGCACCTGACCCAGGGGGTGGTGCACGGCCATCCGGATTTCCGCGAGGGCGTGCGCAGCGTGCTGGTGGACAAGGACGGCAGCCCGACCTGGACGCCCGCCACCCTCGAGGATGTGGACCACGCCGCCATCCGGGCGATGTTCCGCTGAGGAATGCGCGGGGGCGGCGCGGGCCGCCCCCCGGCTGAACGATGCCCGGGCGCCTCAGCGCGCCGCCGCGGCGGCGGGGAAGGCGAAGTTGTCGTAGCTGTTCTCCACGACGCGGAACCACTGGAACAGCTCGTTCCGGTAGGGGCCGTAGTTTTCCCAGATGCCGCGGAAGCGTGCGTTCTGCCCGGCGAGGTCCGCCATCAGCGCCTCATTGGCGTTCCAGGCGGATTGCATCATCTCGCGCGGGAAGAAGCGAAGCTGCGCGCCGGCGGCGACGAGGCGGCGCAGCGCGATGGGGTTCAGGTGGTCGTAGCGGCTGGTCATCTCGCTGTCGGCCTCGGCGCAGGCGATCTGCACGGCGGCCTTGTAATGGTCGGGCAGGGCGTTCCAGGCGGTCATGTTGGACATGAAATGCAGCCGCGCCGCCGGCTCGAACCAGCCCGGCGCGTAGTAGAAGCGCGCGACGCGGAAGAAGCCCAGGCGCTCGTCATCATGCGGGCCGACGAATTCGGTGGCGTCGATCGTGCCGCGCTCCAGCGCGGGGTAGATGTCGGCCGGGGCGATCAGGGTCGGGGCGGCGCCCATGCGCTGGAACACCTGGCCGGCGAGGCCCGAGATGCGGAACTTCAGCCCCTGCACATCCTGCAGGGAGCGGATCTCGTTGCGGAACCAGCCGCCCATCTGTGCGCCGGTGTCGCCGGCGGGGAAGGCCTTGATGCTGTAGTCGGCAAACAGCGCATCGCCCGCCGCATTGCCGCCGCCGTGGCGGAACCAGGCTGTGAGCTGCCTCTGGGTGAGGCCGAAGGGCAAGGTGGTGAAGAAAGCGAAGGCGGGTTCCTTGCCGATGTACCAGTAGGCGGCGGTGTGCCCGGCCTCGATGGTGCCGGCCTGCACCGCGTCCAGCACCTGCAGGCCCGGGACGATCTCGCCGGCGGGGAAGACGGTGATGCGGAAGCGGTTCTCGGTCAGTTCCGCGACGCGGGCGGCGATGCGCTCGGCGGTGCCGAACAGCACGTCCAGCACCCGCGGGAAGCTGGACTGGAAGCGCCAGCGCACCTCGGGGTTGGACTGGGCGACGGCCGGGGCGGCCAAGGCGAAGGGGGCCGCCGCCGCGGCGGCGCCCAGCATCATGCGACGATTCACGCAAAACCTCCCTTGGGATCCGAATATTGAAGCGACTTTAGCGAGGGGCCCGCTGCCGCGAAAGCGGCTCGATGGCTCAGGGAAGCCCGCGCAGGCGCTGTTCGACGATGTCGCGCCAGGGGGCGTTCGGCGGCGCGTCGGCCAGCAGCCCCTGCCAGGTGGCGCGGGCGATCTCGTTGCGCCCGGCGCGCGCCTCCGCCAGCCCGGCCAGGAAGCGCAGGCGCGGGTCGGTCGGGTCCACGGCGAAGCCGCGCTCCAGCCAGCGGCGCGCGCTGTCCAACTCGTTGCGCTCGATCTCGACCTCGATGAGGTTGCCCGCCAGGCCGATGTCGAAGCGTCCGGCGAGGGCCATCTCCCAGGCGGCGGCGGCCTCGGCCCAGCGGCCGCGCCCGCGCTCGGCGTTGCCCAGCAGGATGAACCCCTGCCGGCCCACTTCGGTCGAGGGGTCCATTTCCGCCATGCGCTGGCGCAGCCGCTCGATCAGCGTGTCCTCCTCCGCCTGGATGGCGGCGCGGATCTGCTGGGTGGCCGAGGGCGTCTCGGGGTTGCCGCGCCACACATAGAGGCCGACGGCGCTGGCCGGCACCAGGACCAGCGCCAGCAGCACCAGCAGGGCCGGGCGCGGCGGGGCGCGGAAGCTTTCGGCGGCGGGCGCGGCGAGCAGGCGGCGCTGCACCTCCACCTGCGCGGCCCTGAAGGCGGCGTCGTCGAGCCGGCCCTCCGTGCGCTGCCATTCGAGCTCGGCGAGTTGCGCTTCATAGAGCGCGCGGTCGGCCTCGCCGCGGCCGCGCGGGGGCGCGGGACGCAGCATGGCGTGGAAGACAGGCGCGAGGATGAGGGCCGCGACCAGCCCGATGGCAACCCAGGTCACCGCGATGCGTCGCCCTGCAGCGCGTCGAGGCGCGCGCGTTCCTCGGGCGAAAGCTCGGTCGGCCCGATCCCGGCGTCGCGGCGGCGGATGCGCCAGATGGCGAAGATGCCACCCAGCAGCGCCAGCGCAGGCGTGCCCCACAGCAGGATGGTGTAGAGGTTCACCGGCGGGCGCAGCAGCACGAAATCGCCGTAGCGGCTGTGCACGAAGCGCACCACCTCCTCGTCGGAGGCGCCGGCGGCGATCTGCTCGCGCACCAGCACGCGCAGGTCGCGGGCCAGCTGCGCGTCGCTGTCCTCGATGGATTCATTCTGGCAGACGAGGCAGCGCAGGCCGCGGCCCAGGTTGCGCGCGCGCGCCTCCTCGGCCGGGTCGGGTAGGCGATAGACGATGTCACCGATCCCGGTTGCGGTGGCCGGGGCGGCGACGCCGAGGGAGAGCGCGAACAGCGCCGCGGCGATCAGGGGAAGGACAGGCATCAGGCCCCCAGTTGCGCGAGCAGGGGGTCCACGTCGGAGCGCATCAGCTCCGGCGTGATCGGGCCGGCCCAGCGCCAGCGCACGATGCCCTCCCGGTCGAGGATGTAGGTCTCGGGCACGCCATAGACGCCCCAGTCGATGGAGGCGCGGGCATTGGCGTCCACGCCGAGGCGGTTGAAGGGGTTGCCGTGGCGCGTGAGGAAGCGCTGTGCGTCATCGGCGCCGTCGCGGTAGTTGATGCCGAAGACCGGCACGCCGCGCTGGTGCAGGGCCATCAGATGCGGATGCTCGACCAGGCAGGGCAGGCACCAGGAGGCCCAGAAATTCACCACCACCGGCCCGCCCGCGACGGCGAGGTCGGCCGAGGACAGCGCCGGCAGGCCCGAGCTTTCGAGTGGCGGCAGGCTGAACTGCGGTGCCGGGCGGCCGATCAGCGCGGAGGGGATGCCGCGCGGGTTGAAGCTGCCGTCGCGGATGCCCTGCAGCATGGCGTAGAAGCCCACCCCTGCCGCGCCGGCGACCGCCAGCGGGGCAAAGATCAGCAGGTTGCGCCGGGTGTTGCTGCGGGGCATGGGCGCGTCCGCCTGGCTGGTCATGCCGGGCTTCCCCCGGCGCGGGCGGCTTCTTCGGCCTCGCGGCGGCGGCGCGTTGGCGCGGCGACGCGCATGCGGCGGTCGGAGAGCGACAGCCCGCCGCCAAGCGCCATGATGCCCGCGCCGATCCAGATCCAGGGCGCCAGCGGGTTGTAGTGCAGCCGCAGCACCGCCTCGTTCACGCCTTCGGCATTCGGACGCTCCTCGCCCAGCACGGCGTAGAGGTCGCGCACGAAGTTGGTGCGGATCGAGATCTGCGTGGTGGTCATGCGCCCGGTCGGGAAGAAGCGGCGCGATGGCGTCATGACATGCACCGCCTCCCCGTCGCGCAGCAGGGTGATGGTGGCCTTACGCTCGGTCCAATTGGGGCCGATGTTGTCGCGCACGCCCTCCAGCCGCCATTCGAAGCCGGCGAATTGCGTGGACTGGCCGGGCTGCAGGGAGATCAGGCGCTCGGAGGCGAGGCCCATTCCGGCGACGCCCAGGATGGTGACGCCCATGCCGGCATGCGCGATGGCCGCACCCCAGGCGGCGCGCGGCAGGCCCTTGGCGCGGTTCCAGGCATTGGCCAGCCGTGTGCGCCCGACCCCCGCGCGGTCCGCGATGTCGGTCGCCGCCCCCGCGATCAGCCACAGCCCCGCCGCGAAGCCCAGCGCCGGCAGCACCTGCCAGCCCAGGATCGCGAGGCTGATGATGAAGGTGCCCAGCGCGATGCAGGCCGCCCACCACAGGCGCTGCAGCACGGGCCAGATCTCGGCCCGCTTCCAGGACAGCAGCGGCCCGGCCGCCATCGCGACCACCAGTGGCAGCGCGAGGGGGAAGCTCGCCATGTTGTAGAAGGGCGGGCCGACCGAGATCATCTGGCCGGTCAGCAGGTCGAGGAACAGCGGATAGAGCGTGCCCACGAACACCACCGCCGTGATGCAGCACAGCAGCAGGTTGTTCAGCACGATGCCCCCCTCGCGCGAGATGGGCGCGAAGGCGCCCTGCGGCGCCATGGCGGGCGCCCGCCAGGCGAACAGCGCGAAGGCGCCGCCGACATAGACCGCCAGCAGGCCGAGGATGAACACGCCGCGGTCGGGGTCGGAGGCGAAGGCGTGCACCGAGTTCAGCACGCCCGAGCGCACCAGGAAGGTGCCCAGCAGCGACAGGCCGAAGGCCAGCAGCGCCAGCAGCACGGTCCAGATCTTCAGCGCCTCGCGCTTCTCGACCACGATGGCGCTGTGCAGCAGCGCGGTGCCGATCAGCCAGGGCAGCAGCGATGCGTTCTCGACCGGGTCCCAGAACCAGTAGCCGCCCCAGCCCAGTTCGTAATAGGCCCACCAGGAGCCGATCGAGATGCCCAGCGTCAGGAAGGACCACGCCGCGAGGCTCCAGGGCCGCACCCAGCGGCCCCAGGCGGCGTCCACGCGCCCCTCGATCAGCGCGGCCACGGCGAAGGCGAAGGTCACCGCATAGCCGACATAGCCGAGGTAGAGCAGCGGCGGATGGATCGCGAGGCCGATGTCCTGCAGCAGCGGGTTCAGCCCCTGGCCGTCGGGCGGCGGCGGCCAGACGCGCTCGAAGGGGTTGGAGGTGAACAGGATGAAGGCCAGGAAGCCCAGCGAGATCAGCCCCAGCACCGCCAGCACGCGCGACTTGAGGCCCGAGGGCAGGTCGCGGCCGAAGCCCGCCACCGCGGCCGAGCAGCCGGCCAGCACCATCACCCACAGCACCATGGAACCCTCGTGGTTCCCCCAGGTGCCGGTCAGCTTGTAGAGCATCGGCTTGGCCGAATGGCTGTTCTGGATGACGTTGATGACCGAGGTGTCGTTGACCGCGTAGGAATACATCAGCGCGAAGAAGGAGATCGCGACCGCGAGGAAGCCGGCGAAGGCCAGCGGCGCGGCGCTGGCCATCAGCCGCGCATCCGCGCGCTGCGCGCCCCACAGGGGCACGATGGACTGCGCCACCGCCAGCGTCAGCGCGATGATGAGGGCGAAATGCCCGATCTCGGGGATCATGAGCCGCCTCCCGGGGGCAGGGGGGGCGCGGGGAAGGACGAGGCCGCGGCCGGGTTCAAGGTGTTCCACTGGGCCGCCGGCGGCGGCGCGCCGGCGGCGGGGTCCCAATGCCCGGCCCGCCGCAGCGCATCCGCCACCTCGGGCGGCATGTAGGTCTCGTCATGCCGCGCCAGAACCTCCTGCGCGCGGAACACGCCATCGGGGCCCAGGATGCCCTGGGTGACCACGCCCTGCCCCTCGCGGAACAGGTCGGGCAGCACGCCGGTATAGACCACCGCGATGGTGTGCGCCCCGTCGGTGACGCGGAAATGGATGGCCGGGCGGTCCTGGTAGGTGCCCTCGCGCACCACGCTTCCGGTCTCGACCAGACCGCCCAGGCGGAAGGCGCGGCCCTCGGGCGGCGTCTGCGCCATGATGTCGGAGGGCGAGCGGAAGAACACGAGATTGTCCTGGAAGGCGGTCAGCGTCAGGGCGGTGGCGGTGCCAAGCCCCAGGCCGCACAGCAGCAGAACATAGAGGCGGCGGCGCTTGCGGGTCATGGATTCCCTCTCGGCCGGGTTTCAAGGACGGAAAGCTGGCGCTTCGCCTTGCGGTGGCGCAACAGCGCCACCACGGCCAGCGTCCCCAGCACGCCGAGCGTCGCCGCCCAGCTCAGGCTCACATGCCACCAGTGCCAGCTCATGCGCGGGCTGTCTCCAGCCCCGGATCGGCGGCGGGGCGGTCGGCGCGGCGCGCGGCGGCCATCTGCAGGGCGCGGACGCGGCGTTCCATGACGGCGGCGCGGGTCGCGGCCAGCACGATGGCCATGAAGGCCAGCATGAAGCCCAGCGTGCACCACAGCAGCGGGTAGAGGATGTCCACATGCATCGCCGGCGCGTCCAGGCGCGTGACCGAGGCCGGCTGGTGCAGCGTGTTCCACCAATCCACCGAGAACTTCACGATGGGCAGGTTCACCACGCCAACCAGCGCCAGGATCGCGCCCATGCGCGCCCCGCGCTCGGGGTCGTCGAAGGCGCGCACCAGCGCGATATGCCCCAGGTAGAGGAAGAACAGCACCAGCACCGAGGTCAGCCGCGCATCCCACACCCACCAGGTGCCCCACATCGGCCGGCCCCACAGGCTGCCGGTGATCAGGCACAGCGCGGTGACGGCCGCGCCCACCGGCGCTAGTTCGCGCGCCGAGAGGTCGGCCAGCGGGTGCCGCCAGATGAGCGCCATCAGCGACAGAATCGCAAGGCCCAGGTAGCCGCCCATGGCCAGCCAGGCCATCGGCACATGCACGAACAGGATGCGCACCGTCTCGCCCTGCTGCCAGTCCGGCGGCGCGAAGGCCAGCGCCCAGACCACGCCGGTGCCGAGCACCAGCAGCGCCGCCCCGGACAGCCAGGGCAGCCAGCGATCCGTCAGCCGCAGGAAGCGGCCCGGATTGGCGAAGCGATGCAGCGATTGCGCCCCGCGGGGCCCGGCTGCCGTTGTCGAGGCGTTTTCCACGATTGAACACTAGGATGCGATGCGACTCACATAAAGCGTTTCCGGCCCCAAAGAAGGGCCACGCAGGCGGAATGTCCTGTCCGGGTCGGCCGGCGGGAGTGGCCAGAGGCCGGGCTTCATGCGACACATTCGCAGCCGCCGCCTCAGCCAGGGCCCGCCATGCCGCAGCATTTCCTCGTGAAGTCCGAGCCCGATGTCTTCTCCTGGGACGACCAGTGCCGCAACGGCGTCGAGCCCTGGACCGGCGTGCGCAACGCCCAGGCGGCCAAGGTGCTGCGCTCCATGCAGTTGGGCGACCTCGCGTTCTTCTACCACTCGAACATCGGCAAGGAGATCGTGGGCGTGGTCGAGGTGGTGCGCACCGCCTATCCGGACCCCACGGATGAGACGGGGCGCTGGGT
>SKWC01000291.1 GCA_007129145.1 Rubritepida sp. | reverse complement strand
CGCGGGGCGCGGGCCGGCGGCGGGGTGGCGGGGGCCTTCTCCCGCGGGAGGGGGCGCGTCTCGATCTCCTTGAGCAGCCCGCCCACGCCCATCGCCATGATGTCCGCGGCGCGCACCTTCACGCCCGCGAAGAGGCGCTGCAGCACCCAGTCGAAGCCGTTCAGCTTGGGGCTGCGCGCGCAGCCCGGCAGCACCATGGCGGGGATGCCGTCGATCTCGCCCAGGCAGATCAGATTGCCCGGGTCCACCGGCATGCCGAAATGCTCGATGCGGCCGCCGGCGCGGATGATGGCGGCGGGGCCGATGTCGCGCCGGTCCACCGTGGCGGATGCGCCCGCGATCAGCAGCATCTCCGCACCCTGGCGGCGCAGCCGGTTCAGCGCATCGGAGGTGGCGGTGATCTCATGGCGGGTGCGCTCGACCGGCAGCAGCGTGCCGAGCAGCGCCTCCACCCGCGCGCGCGTGACCTCGACCGCGCCCTCCATCGCGCTTTCCTTCACGCCCGGAAGCTCGGTCATAACCAGGCCCACCTTCAGCGGGCGGAAGGGGTGCAGCGCCATCGGCGTGCCCCCGCGCAGCATGGCCTCCGCCACGCCCAGCGCGCTGCCCGGGACGGCGAAGGGGATCACCTTGATGGTGGCGAGCATCTCGCGCGGCTGCACCACGGTGAAGGCGGGCAGGGTGGCGATGGTGATGCTCTCGTCTATGCCGTTCACCCGGTTGATCAGGGCGGTGTCCAGCACGAGCAGCCCGGCACTTTCGGCCAGCAGGTTCACCCGCCCCGTCGCCGCCTTGGAGCGCGCGACCAGCGGGCGCAGCATGGCTTCGGAAATGCGCGAGGCGGCCTCATCCTCGGGCACGTCGCCGGGCAGCAGCCGGGCCGCGATGACCTGGCCATGGCCGGCCGCGCGCAGGGCGGAGATGCAATCCGCGTCCAGCACCGTGCCCTTCTTGAGGACGCGGCCCTTCATGCGGACCGTGTGGGCGAGGATGGCGCCCTCGGCTTCATCCAGCGGGGTCTGGCCGAAATTCATCGTCCGCGCCTCCGTGCAACGACCTGCGCCATGATGGACAGCGCGATCTCAGGTGCGGTGACCGCGCCGATGTCGAGGCCCACGGGGGCGGCAATGCGCGCGATGGCGGCATCCCCATGGCCGGCCTCGCGCAGACGCTCCACGCGCTTCGCATGGGTGCGCTTGCTGCCCAGCGCGCCGATGTAGAAGGCGGGGCTTTTCAGCGCCACGTCCAGGGCGGGGTCATCGAGCTTCGGGTCGTGGGTCAGGGTGACGACGGCCGTGCGTGAATCGGGGGCGAGCGCGGCCAGCGCCTCGTCCGGCCAGTCGTGGTTGAGGCTGACGCCGGCGAAGCGCTCGGCGGTGGCGAAGGCGCGGCGCGGATCGATGATGGTGACGGCGAAGCCCATGGCCGCCCCCAGCGGCGCCAGCGCCTGCGCCACATGCACCGCGCCGACGACCAGCAGGCGCAGCGGCGGGTTGTGCGGCTGGACGAACCAGGCCTCGCCCTCGATGTCGAGGCGCGCGGTGCGGTCGGAATCCAGAGCGGCCTGGGCGGCCTCGGCCAGGGTGCCGGGCAGCGCCTCATCGGGCCAGAGGTGCTGCGCGCCGTCCGAGAGCCGCGTCAGCAGCACCACGCCGCGGCCCGCCTGGCGCGCGGCCTGCAGGCGATCGAGGGTTTCGCGCCTCACCCGAGCTTCTCCACGAAGACCTTGAGCTTGCCGCCGCAGGCGAGGCCCACCTCCCAGGCGCGCTCGTCGCTGATGCCGAAATCGAGAAGCTGCGGGCTGCCGGTCGTCATCGTTTCGCGCGCGGCATCGGCCACGGCGCCCTCGATGCAGCCGCCCGAGACGCTGCCCTCCATGCGGCCCGAGGCCGTGACGGCCAGCATGGAGCCCGCCGGGCGGGGCGAGGAGCCCCAGGTCTCCACGACGGTCGCGATGGCGACCGTCTCCCCGGAATCGGCCCAGGCGGCGGCGGTGGCCAGGATATCCTCGGTCATCGGTTCCTCCCCTTGGGGTGATGCTCGCGGCTCAGGGCCTCGATCAGCGCCTTCAGGCTGGCGAGATTATGCACCGGGCGGAACTCATGCACATGCGGCAACATTGCACGGATGCCCTGCGATTTGGGTTGGAACCCCGCATAGCGCAGCAGCGGGTTCAGCCAGATCAGCCGCCGGCAGGAGCGCTTCAGGCGGTCCATCGCCTCGGCCAGCCCCTGGCCGCCCTCGCGGTCCAGCCCGTCGGTGATCAGCAGCACCACAGCCCCCTGGCCCAGCACGCGCCGGCCCCAATCCTGGTTGAAGCGGTGCAGCGCCTCGCCGATGCGGGTGCCGCCCGACCAGTCGGGCACGATGTGGCTGACCAGCTGGAAGGCCACCTCGGGGTCGCGGTGGCGCAGCTGGCGCGTGATGTTGGACAGCCGCGTGCCGAAGAGGAAGCTGTGCACCCGGTCGCGGTCATTGGTCACCGCATGCATGAAGTGCAGCAGGATCTGGGCGTAGCGCGCCATGCTGCCCGAGATGTCGCAGATCGCGACCAGCGGCGGCTGGCGCATCACCTGGCGGCGGCGCATCACCTGCGCGATCTCGCCCCCGGTGCGGGAGGCCGCGCGCAGGGTGGCGCGCAGATCCACGCGCGGGCCCATCGGGTCGGGGCGGAAGCGGCGGGTGCGGCGGGCATCCAGCGGCAGCACCAGCCGGCGGATCTCCTGCTTGGCGGCGGCGATCTCGGCGGCACTCATCGCCTCGAAATCCATCTGCTGCAGGCGCTCGCGCTCGGAGACGGTCAGCGCCGCATCGAGGCGCCTCTCGTCTTCCTGCTCGGGCGGGGGAGGGGGCTTGGGGCGGTCGCCCGCCATGGCCTCCGCGAGGCGCCGCCCGCCGGGCTTGCCGCGGTCCTCGGGCTTCTGCGCCTCCATCATGGCGAGTGCGGCGCCGGCGCGGGCGCGGTCGGGGTCGCGCCAGAACAGCTCGAAGGCGGCGTCGAAGATCTCGGCCTGCTCGTGTCGGCGCAGCAGGGTGGCGGCGAGTGCCGCGCGCACCACGGCGCGTTCCTCGATGCCGGCGTGGGTCAGGGCTTCCGCGGCCAGCAGCGCGTCGCCGGGGCCGAGTTGCAGTCCGGCGCGGCGCAGGAGCCGCACGAAGCCCTGGATGTTGGCCGCCAGCGCGTTGCCCCGGGTGTCGGGCAAGGCTTCGGGCATGGCGGCGCGCAGCGCCTCGCGGGGCGGGATCACGCCCGCGCCCCCTCCTTCGCCTCCTCAACGAGGCGTGCGGCTTCCTCCCCGCGCAGCTTCGCGATGTCGTCCTGGTACTTCAGCAGCACGCCGAGCGTGGCGCTGACCGCGCCGCCCTCCAGCTCCTCGGCGTTCAGTGCGGCCAGCGCATTGGCCCAGTCGATGGTCTCGGCCACGCCGGGCAGCTTGTAGTAGTCGCCGGTGCGCAGCTTCTGCACGAAGGCCACGACCTGGGCGGCCAGGCGGTCGCTGACCTCGGGGGCGCGCAGCTTCAGGATGGCGCGTTCGCGCGCCGCATCCGGATAATCCACCCAGTGGTAGAGGCAGCGCCTGCGGATCGCGTCATGCACCTCGCGCGTGCGGTTGGAGGTGATGACGACCACCGGCGGCGTCGCCGCATGGATGGTGCCGAGCTCGGGCACGGTCAGCTGGAAATCGCTCAGCACTTCCAGAAGGAAGGCCTCGAAGGGCTCGTCGGCGCGGTCCAGCTCGTCGATCAGCAGCACCGAGGCCTCGCCCTCCAGGGCGCGCAGCAGCGGGCGCGCCTCCAGGAAGCGGCGGCTGTAGATCGAGGATTCGAGGTTGGCGGTCTCGCCGCGCACCTCCGCCAGCCGGATGGCCATGAGCTGGCGCGCATGGTTCCACTCATAGGCGGCGGCGGAGATGTCGAGCCCGTCGTAGCACTGCAGCCGCACCAGCGGCCGCTGCAGCTGGGCTGACAGCACCTTGGCGATCTCGGTCTTGCCGGTGCCCGGCTCGCCCTCGAGGAAGAGCGGCCGGGCCATGTGCAGCGCGAGATGGACCGTGGTCGCCAGCGGCGTGTCCGCCACATAGCCGCCGCGCGCCAGCAGCGCGGTGGTGGCCGCGATGTCGGGCGGCAGCGCGAGGGTCACGTCAGGTAGATCAGGAAGAGCACGAACAGCATGAGCGCGCTG
>SKWC01000134.1 GCA_007129145.1 Rubritepida sp. | reverse complement strand
GCGGGCACGCTGGCCTCGCTGGGGGGCCAGGGTCTCGCGGTGCAGGAGGCGCTGGCCGAGGAACTGGGCCTGCCCTGCCCCGACACGCCCTGGCACCCGGCGCGCGACGGCCTGGCGGAGGCGGTGTGCTTCTGCGGTCTGCTCTGCGGCTCGCTGTCCAAGATCGCCGTGGATGTGATGCTGATGATGCAGACCGAACTGGGCGAGGTGAATGAGCCGCATGTGTTCGGCCGCGGCGGCAGCTCGACCATGCCGCAGAAGCGCAACCCCATCGCCTGCGAATACATCCAGGCCCAGTCGCGCGGGGTGCATGCGCTGGCCGGGCAGATGCTGGGCGCGATGGCCCAGGATTTCGAGCGCGGCACCGGCAATTGGCAGAGCGAGGCGCTGGTGATCGGCCAGGCGCTGCTGCTGACCCATGGCGCGCTGGCGCAGGCGCGCTTCCTGGCCGAGGGGCTGGAGGTGAACCCCGCGCGGATGCGCCACAACCTCGCCTCGACCGGCGGGCTGATCGCGGGCGAGCAGGTGATGATGGGCCTGGCCCCCCTGCTGGGCCGGGGCGAGGCCCATCATGTGGTGAACCGCGCCTGCGACCAGGCGATCGCGCATGGGCTGCCGCTGGCGGAGGCGCTGCTGCAGGAGGAGGCGGTGGCGAGCCGCATGGACGCGGCCGCCGTGGCGAAGCTGTGCGAGCCCGAGAGCTACCTGGGCAGCGCGGGCGCCTTCGTGGACCGGGTGCTGGCGCGGTGGGAAGCGCGGGGGGAAAGCTAGGACGGAAGCCTGAGCGCGCCCTCCTCCGCCAGCGCGGCGATGCGCGCCGCGTCATAGCCGGCCTCGGCCAGCACCGCGGCCCCATCCGCGCCAAGCCGGACGGTGTGGGCGCGCGGGATCTCGCCATGGTTGCCGTAGCGGATGGGGGCGGCCATGGCGGTGATGGGGCCCTCGCTCGGGTGTTCCTCGGCGCGGAAGAAGCCGCTGGCTTGCAGATGCGGGTCGGCGCGCAGCGATTCGAGGCTGTGCGCGGGGGCGCAGGGCACATCCGCGGCACCCAGCGCCTCCAGCCATTCGGCCGTGGTCCGGCCCGCCAGTATGGCGCCGAGTTCCGCATAGATCGCGTCTATGTGGGTCGTGCGGGTGGTGTGGCTGGCCATGCGCGGATCGTTGTCGAAGCGGCCGGGCTCACCGATGGCGGCGAAGAAGCGGCGCCATTGCGCGTCATTGTAGATCATCACGCAGATATGCCCGTCGCGCGTGGCATAGGGCCGCCGGTCGGGGCTGAGCACCCGCGCATAGCCGCCGCCATCGGCCGGCGGGTCATAGGTCATGCCCGTCAGATGGTCGCCCAGGACGAAGCTGGCCATCACCTCGAACATCGGCACCTCGACCAGCTGGCCCTGCCCGGTGCGGCCGCGTTCGACCAGCGCGGCCAGGATGGCCGAGAGGCTGTGCAGCCCCACCACCCGGTCGGCCAGCGCAAGCGGGGTGTAGCGCGGCGGGCCGCCGGTCTGGCGCTGCACCAGGTGCGGCAGCGCCGTCAGCCCCTGGATCAGGTCGTCATAGGCCGGCCGCCCGGCATAGGGGCCGTCCGGGCCGAAGCCCAGGATGGCGCAGTAGATCAGCCGCGGGTCGGCCGCGCGCAGCCGCGCCTCGTCCAGCCCGAGCCGCGCCATGGCGGGCGGGCGGATGTTGGTCACCAGCACGTCGCAGGTCGCGGCCACGTCGCGCGCCGCCTGCCGCGCCGCCTCCTGCTTGAGGTCCAGGCAGATCGAGCGCTTGCCGCGCCCCAGCGTGAGGAACATGCAGCCCATGCCGGGGTTGCGCATGGGCCCGATGAGGCGGACCACATCGCCCTCGGGCGGTTCGAGCTTGATGACCTCGGCCCCCATCTCGGCCAGGATCTGCGTGGCATAGGGGCCGAGCAGCACGCTCGTCATGTCCAGGATGCGGATCCCCGCGAGCGGCCCCTGCCCCAATGCCCCCTCCCCCCGATGCGTGGCGCGCGGCAGCCTATGCCGCCCGCCCCCCTTTGCAAGCCGGGCGCGCTTGGCCAGTCTGCGCCGACCGAGGGAGGACAAGAAGCAGATGCGCAAGTTCCGGATCGCCTATGTGGGCTATGTGCCGCACCAGAACTTCCTGGACACCTGCGCGCAGGACCCTCTGCTGGAGGTGATCCGCATCCCGCTGGAGGCGAGCGAGGCCGAGGGCGTGCAGATCCTCTCGGGGTGCGATGGCTACTACGTCATGGCCTCGCGCGATGAGTTGCCGCGCCACATGCATGTGACGGCGGCGCTGCTGGCCAAGCTGCCGAATCTGCTGATGGCCGCCAGCACCGGCGCGGGCTACGACCCCTGCGACCCCGAGGCCTGCACCGAGGCCGGGGTTGCGCTGGTGAACCAGGCCGGCGGCAACGCCCAGGGCGTGGCCGAGCACGCGGTGGGCATGATGCTGGGCTGCCTCAAGCGCGTGCCCGAGGCGCATGCGGCGATGAAGGCCGGCCGCGCCAAGAACCGCGGCGCGCTGATGGGGCGCGAATTGCGCGGGCGCACCGTGGGCCTGGTGGGCTGCGGCCATGTGGGGCGGCGCGTCGCGGGCATCCTCAATTCCGCCTTCGGCTGCCGCGTCATCGCCGCCGACCCCCATGTGGATGCCCAGACCATCGAGGAGCGCGGCGCCGAGAAGGTGGAGCTGGCGCAGCTTCTGGCGGAAGCCGATGTGGTCAGCCTGCACTGCCCCCTGACGCCGCAGACGCGCGGCATGATCGGCCGCGAGGCCTTCGCCGCCATGAAGCCCGGCGTGGTGTTCGTCACCACCGCGCGGGGTTCCATCCATGACGAGGCGGCGCTGCTGGAGGCGCTGGACAGCGGCAAGGTGGCGAGTGCGGGCCTCGACGTGTGGGAGCAGGAGCCGCCGCCGCCAGAGCATCCGCTGCTGCACCACCCCGCGGTGCTGGCCAGCCAGCACACCGCGGGTGTCACGCAGGAAAGCCGCGCCAACATCACCCGCATCGCCGCACTCGCCTTCAGCGACCTCGCAAGCGGGCGGATGCCGCCGCGCATCGTCAACCCCGCGGTGAAGCCCCGCTTCGCCGAGCGCGCGGCCGCCGCGCTGGGGCAGCCGCTGACGGGCGCGTGAGGCTCAGGCCCACAGCCTTTCGTCCTGGAGGTTGGTGTAGAGGCCGGCGACGAACTCGCCATAGCCGTTGAACAGCTGGGTCGGCACGCGCTCGCCGCTGCCCAGCAGGCGCTCGGTGGCCTGGCTCCAGCGCGGATGCGCCACCTCGGGGTTCACATTGGCCCAGAAGCCGTATTCCTGGCCCTGGATGACCGGCCAGAAGGTGTCAGGGCGGGTGTCGGTGAAGCTGATCCGCACCAGCGACTTGCCCGACTTGAAGCCGTATTTCCACGGGAAGACCACGCGCACCGGCCCGCCATTCTGCTGCGGCAACGGCTGGCCGAACAGGCCGATCGGCATGAAGGTGAGTTCATTGGCCGCCTCCTCAATGGTGCAGCCCTCGACATGCGGCCAGGGATACCAGGACTGGCGCAGCCCGGGCATGACGCCGGGGATGGTGGCGGTGGTGAAGGTGACGTAGCGCGCGCCCGCCTGCGGTTCGACCAGGCGCATCAGCGCCGACAGCTCGAAGCCGGTCCAGGGCACGGTCATCGCCCAGGCCTCGACGCAGCGCAGGCGATAGACGCGCTCCTCGATGGGCATCAGGCGGATCAGGTCGTCGATGTCGAATTCGCGCGGGTTGGCCACCATGCCATCCACCCGCAGCGTCCAGGGGCGCACGGGCATGCGGCGCGCGGCGCGCCAGATGCTCTTGCTGGTGCCGAATTCATAGAAATTGTTGTAGCTGGTGACGTCGGCCTCGGGGCTGAGCTCGCGCCCGGCCACATAGCGTGGGTTGCGCTCATGCGGCGGCAGCGGCGGGCCGGGCGGCATCTCGCCGCGCCGCTGCGCCAGCGCGGCCGAGGGCAGCAGGGCCGCGCCCGCGCCCATCAGCGCGCGGCGGTTCAGCACCCAATGCTGGGGCGTGGCGGCGCTTTCGGGCAGTTCCCAGCCCCGGCGGCGGCGGATGAACATGGCTGTCGACTCCCTTTTCCCGTCTCTGGTTTCGCTCCAGTGCGGGATGTGGTTACGGCCGGGCCGCGTGCCAGGGGCCGTCAGGCCGCCAGATAGCGCCG
>SKWC01000219.1 GCA_007129145.1 Rubritepida sp. | reverse complement strand
TTCCTGTTCAAGGGCGCGGACATTAACAACGTTAAATCAACTTTCCTTGCATCGGAAGAGGCAGCTATCGAAGATGGGCTTGGTGCCAGGGGCGTGTTAGAGTTCGCCAACAAATCAACAGTCCAGACACAATACCCCTACGATATCAGAAGGGCGCACATTTACCGGGGTTCGCTCGGTAAAATAGCCGGCCTTTATACTTCGTGGACAGCGAATTTCGTTGAACTGAATTATGATTGGCTGAAGGGTGGCAGCAACCCTGAACTCGGTGCGGACGGCAGAAGGACAACCAAAAGCAAAATTGAAGGTGTGGCGAAGGTTGCTTTCGCCCAGATGCTGATGTTATCAACAGAATACCTGTTCAGGCTGTTAGGGTTTGCTATCAAGGTCGGCGGCCTGTCTGTCCTGGGCGGGCATTTACTCAGCAGAATGTTCTCAAAAGACCCCTGGCAGAGGAAGATCCCTATCGTGGATTATGTCATGCGGGCGCATAATAACGTCATTAAGCGTCTCCTTAAATGGGACCCGGACGAATGGCGGGTCGCGATGGAAGAAGCACTTTACCTATCGCCAATACCGCCGGGCGGTGGTAACTGGCGCAGGCTGGGGACGGTCGCGAAGGCGTTCTTTAATGATCTGCATGTAAAAGATCATAAAGGTAACGTCAGATATACGTTCAGTGGCCCCCACGAAGCGATAAGGGCGGCACTCGGCAGGACTATCGAAGCAGAAGATAGGTGGCATCTAAGGAGCGCTTATGCTGATCTTATCAGACGGGAATATGACCCTGGTTTTAAGCACACCTCATCATTCTTGCTTGATGCGATTGAGGCGCAGGGATACAGGCCGGAGGATATTTTAAAGACTCGTGCTGAAACGAAGAAGGTGCTGGATAAGCGGGCGAAGGAAGCAGGCCTTGACCCGAAGGAGCTGCTTGAAGCTGGTGCTAGTATTGTGAGAAGCGATTTCTCCAACAAAATGTATTCCGCTTTTCTTGCCCAGGACAGCAAGGAGTTCAAAGAAGCGTTGGAGATGCTTGAAAAGCTTGGTGGCGACCGGGCCAATTATCGTACCCGTTATTACGATGCGCTGGAAGTGGCATTAAGAGACAATGACGATGGGTTGAGGCGCAGGGCGTTAAATGCCTTGCGTGCGCTGGGGGCAGATGAAAACACAATAAAAAATACGATGGGAAGGCGGCTAGAATAACATGCCAGACACGAGGGGGGCGGGGAACCGCCCCCTAATCTTTTAATGTAAGGGGTGGTCATTTGCCACGCAAAACAGTGATCGCGAAGTCAAGCCAACATCGAAGCGACTATTGCCTGGCCCACAGTGGCATGAACGGTGGGTTAATATCAATCATCAGGCACCAGAAATCCCAAAACGGGGATATCCGGGAAACAAAGCAGGAGGTCAAGGAAATACGCCAAGATTTTAGCAAGAAATGTGATGCACTATCAAGCGATATAAACGACATAAAAATTGAAGCAGCGCGGGCGTCAAACCTGATCTGGAAGGCCACCCTGGGTATATCCGGTTCGCTGATCCTGCTTTTGATTGGCCAGATAATAATGCTGGTTATCAGATGAGGGGGTTTTGCTTTAAATGCGTAGATTCAAGCGTTATACGCTGCAAGAGTTCGAGGCGTTCATAAAGACGGTCCCGGTCAGAAGAACTATTGAGCATATCCAGATACACCATACCTGGCGGCCACGCAAGGCAGATTACCGGGGCGAGCCTACCATATACGGTATGTGGCGTCACCATACCCGCGTGAACGGTTGGCAGGATATTGGCCAGCACTTCAGCATAGCCCCGGACGGGGGTATATGGGACGGACGCAGCCTGGATATTAACCCGGCGGGGATCAGGGGTTATAACAGCGGCGGGCTGATGATTGAAATTATTGGCGATTTTAACACCGGCCAGGAAAATTTGCAAAACTCCCAACTGTTCTCCGTGGCGCGGGTGGTTGTGTTATGCCAGAATAGGTTCGGGCTGAAAAATGCAGATGTTGTTTTCCACCGGGAGATTGACACAAACAAGACCTGCCCCGGGACTGGGTTAGAGCGTTTCTGGTTTTTAAACATAGTGGACAGGGAGCGCAAAGAAATGGCCCCTAAAGACGAACAAATGCCCCTGATCCAGCGCAGGGTGGAAGGGTATCATAACGGAACACCGGTGGGACATACGGCGTATCTGATTAATGGGGCTACTTATGTGCCCTTGCGCTATTTTGCTGAGAATATGGGTGCCCAGGTCCGCTGGGATGGCGAGCGGTATCATGTTGACGAAGCACAAATATGGTAGGAAGGAGGTGTAAAGCATGAGCATAAATTTGACAGATGTTACATTAACCAACGTCCTGATCGTGATTGTCATTGCTATCATTGTTGACGCCCTTTTCGGTATCCTGAAGTCTATTAAGCGGCATGAATTTGATTTAAGGGATCTGCCCAAGTTTGTGGCTACCGGCATCTTACCGTATATCGGCGGGGCGGGTATCCTGGCACTGGCTGCCTATGTGGCCGGTTCTCCATTCGAGGAACTATTTTTGGTATCTGCCGCGGCGATTGTGGCCAAGTACTTGGCAGAAATAAAGGACAAGGTCGCTGCCCTGTTTCAAGTTACCATCGACAAATAACTGTCCCGGATGTGGTAGCCGGAAAGTACGACTCGCGATGATCAGCTATGCCGTGGGCGTGCAGCACTATTACCATTGTGTAAACTGTGGGAAACATTATCCACATTAATACTTACCCCCTTTTCGGCCCAGGCATATTTTTGCTTGGGTCTTTTTTTTTCTCTATAACGGGAAAAGGCCCCGAAGGGCCTAATACCGCTTGCGGAGTAGATCCGCCAATAGTTTGCATACCGGTGGTGTCGGGGACGTGACACGTCCATTATGCAAACTATCCTTTTTTTTATTGAGCGTGTATTCTACTTCAGGCCCGGGCTGGACAGTAACGTGCAATCCTATCCGTGCGAAGGTTGACCGGATAGATTGTGCGTCTGCGAGGGTAAGGGTGTTTAGTTCTGCCCTGACCTGCGCTTCCGTAACCCTGGGGCAGGCACGCTTGATTTCCTGCAGCCGTGTTTCTATTTGTGATTTTAGCGTGGAGTTGTCCTGCAGCCGGGCCTTGACCATATCCGTGGCCCCACCTTCTTCGATCACATCGAGCAGGTTATCAATCTTGCGGTTCACTGCTTTAAGTTCCTCTGTGAGGACCCGCTGTTCGGCCTGCTGCTCCGTGCTTTCTTCTTCATAGATACGGTTGATTATAGACACCATTTCCGTCACTGAGATACCCGCGAGCAGGCTTTCGACAAGCTCAATGGCCGCCCGGTCGGTAGTTTCCTGGCTGATGTTGCTGTTGTTACATTCACCCGCTTTGATGGCCTTGCGTGTGCAACGATAGTAACCCTTCTCCGTGTACTTGGTAATCGTTGTTACGCCGGTATAGGCATTGCCACAAACACCGCATGTAATGTAACCGGTCAGCAGGTATTTGCGGTTACGCCGCTGGGTTTGCTGTTTGCGCCCATCCAGGATATACTGCACCTGTTCCCATTGTTCCCGGGGCACAATCTGAGGCATACCCCCCGGGACCCGGACGATCTCTGTGTCAGGGTTTTTCATTCTGCTGGTACGCTTGCCCGTAACGGGGTGACGCCGGGGATGCTCATTAAAGAGATATACCCCGGCGTACCGTTCGTTCCTTAACATATCATGCAACGAATTTTTACCGAATGTTTTGCCGGACCGGTTTCTGACCCCGGCCGCTTCGAGGTGGTGCAGAATATCAACATACGACCAGCCGTTCAGTATCTTCTTGTAAATGTCCTGCACTACCTGTGCTTCCCGGGGGTTAATTTCATACTGTTTCTCCCCGTTGACCTGATAACCATAAAGAACCCGGCCACCGTTATACTGACACTTAGAGGCATTTACCATCAGCCCCTTCATCGTTTCGTTGGCCAGGTCCAGGGACTGGTATTCGTCCAGACCCTCAAGTACCGCTTCCAGGATAACCGTATGGGGCCCTTCCCCGAAATCCTGGGCTACTGCAATAACCTTAACCCCGTGTTTGCGTAATTTGTGTTTATACAATGCCGACTCTTCCCTGTTTCGTGCGAACCTGTTGCTTTTATGCACCAACACATACTCAATCTCAATCCCACTGCTTTTCACATCACGCATCATGTCGAGAAATGCGGCACGTTCACTGGCTCT
>SKWC01000358.1 GCA_007129145.1 Rubritepida sp. | reverse complement strand
GCCGCCGAGGCCGAGGTCGGATTGTTTGTCGAGGAAGCGATAGCGCAGCACCCAGGCGGCGTTGCCGTTGGGACGGATATGGAGGTGAAGGCCGCCACCGTCCGTATGGCGGCCGGGGGTATGCTGGTCCTTCAGGGTGAGGGAGGTGATGGTTCGGGCGGTGAGCTTGCCGGGCATGGTTGGGGGTGTAGCGCGCGTTCCGTCCCAACAAAAGTCCCAACGCAATGAGGTGGATTGGGATAGCGAGGCTGTGACGCGAATGGACGGATTCGGACGATTTAGCTAGCCATAACAGTAATTTCAGAGACACGCGCGGCTTAAGTGAGATGGGGATGGATGGCACATTGGCAGACACCCTGTCCGCCACTTCGGTCCCTGAACGGCACTGCATTTCCGCTGCCGCTCGCTGCGAGCGGCCGGCGGAGCCGGGACTCTCATCCGATGATCCGGACGCAGCAGGGCCTGCATGACCGCAGACACCGCCCGGGGCTTCAAAGCCTGGACGAACCGGCACGATCAGGGAATATTGACATCAGAAGACTGGTTACCTGGGGAATGTCGGTCTCCCTCCGTAGCGTCGACGGTTGGGACCCCGTCAGAGGTGCAGGATGGCCGAGCGTGCAGAGTTTCGGGAGAACCGAAAACTGAACCTGGTGTTCGGTGTCGTGTTCCTGGGGCTGGCAGCCCTCTGGGCGATAATCCTCTTTCCCACGGGTGTTCCCGGTCTGAACCGGGATACAACGGCGCTGCTGCTGGCGATCGCGGCCATGGCGGGGTTTGGCCTTTGGCGCCTGTCGCGCCTGCGCCGAACGGATGTGGTCGTCGTGCTGGACCGAGACGGGATCATCGACCTGCGGCTGATACCTGACCCGATCCTCTGGGCCGAGGTTGAACGATGCGCCTTGGTCGTCGGAATGAAGGGGGTCCGGCACTTGCGGCTGATCCTGCGTGCGAACAGCCAGGCCGCGGCCCGGCTGGGCAAGCGGCAGGTCGCCGTCAACGACCTGGTCCTGAGCGGCGGCGGATGGGGCGTGCGGGGGGCCATCGCGCGGCTGGCCCCACAGGTGCCGAGGGACTGGTAGGGTGCCGGTGCCAACGCAGGGGCGGGGTTCGGGCAGGAACGCGCAGATGACGGACAGGATCGAATTTTACCAGAACCCGCTGCCGCCGCGGGTCGTGGGTCTATGGTGAAGACGCAGCGCTCATCACTATCGGCCATGGCCCGCCACAGCCGACCAAGCCCCGGCGACCCGCTCTTTACCATTCCTTCGGGGTTTCCGCGCTGTCCTGTGGCCCCAGACAGCCGGAGCCCCCGCCCTGCCAGCCAAGCTTTCCCCGCGGCGGTGGCCGCCTGCCCCGGCCGAGCATCCCCTTGCCCGCCTGGACCTGCCGATGGCAGCCTCCCGCCCGGTCGAGTCA
This sequence comes from Rubritepida sp., assembly GCA_007129145.1. Classification (GTDB taxonomy): domain Bacteria; phylum Pseudomonadota; class Alphaproteobacteria; order Acetobacterales; family Acetobacteraceae; genus Roseococcus. The sequence continues at coordinate 2,826 of SKWC01000358.1, read as the reverse complement.
CGCATTGGGCTGCCAGGCGGTTGCCGCCTGGGGACCGTGCCGCTGCCTGGTCGCCGTGCAGCCAAGCCCAAGGAGTGATCCCCCTTCATGCCCCGCGCCGCCTACACCACCGTCATGGACGCCGCCCTCGCGGCCAAATCCATCTACAAGAACGAGGATTTCGAGGGCTTCACCCTGCTCGGCGGCTTCTTCGACCCGAAGAACGATGACCGCCTTGGCTGGGCAAAGGCTGGCGATGGCGGCGGTGGCTCGGCCGGCATCTACAAGAACAACTACACCGCCTCGCAGTATGTCCTCGCCTTCCGTGGCTCCAAGGGCAACAAGGACTGGGTGGTGGATGACCGCCAGATCGTGCTGAACACGCGGGTGGACCGCGTGAACGACTGCATCAAATACGCCAACCAGCTGATCCGCCAGTATGACGTACTGGGCGGCAAGGCCTCCATCCTGGTGGTCGGCCACTCGCTGGGCGGCTTCCTGGCGCAGGTGGTGGGCGTGATGTGCAACCTGCCCTTCATCACCCTCAACGCCCCGCCCGCGGGCCGGGCCCTCTCCGGCCACGGCACCGCCTGGAAGTTCCGCGAGGGCGCCAATCTGCGCGTGGACTGGGACCCGGTCAGCCGCGCCCCGGGCACCCACATTGGCCCGCTCATCACCATGAAGCACTATGGCTTCAACATCGCGGACGCCCACAAGAACGCCGCCGTGCTGAAGTCGGTCGAACGCTCCGGCTACGCCGACAGCGCCGCGCGGGCCTTCATCACGGCAGCCAACCTGCGGCGCTGAGGCAGCCCGCCCTCAGCTGCCCACCTTCAGCGTGCTGGTCAGCCCGCGCAGGCAGGCCAGGATGGACAGCGGCGTGATCTTGCCGGTGCGGGGGTTCTCCTCGCTCGGCACGTTCTCGATGGTCATGGTCAGCCGCGCACTCGCCGCCTCCACCCGGATGGTGTGGGTGTTGCGCGTCACCGAGGTGTCGGCCCAGATCTCGACCATGGTGCGCTCGGGCCCGATGCCCGCCAGCGCCAGCGCCGCCGCCACATTCACATTGGCCGGGAAGCCCTGGGCGGCGTCGAAGGCATTGCCCTTGAACACCAGCTCCTTGCCGGTGATCGCCGTCACGTCGATGTTGTGCTTCTCCAGATAGGGCGCGCCCACGAGGCCCCGCGGCGGCTTGCGCGTCTGGATCGTGACACTCTCGACCTCGCCCTCGGCCGCGGCGCGCACCGCATCGAGGCCCAGCAGCGCCCCGGTCGGCACGATGATCCGCGCCCCGGTCTGGCGCGCGCGCTCCACCAGATGCATCCGCGGCAGCAGCGCCCCGCAGGAGGAGGGCACGAAGATGCGCCCGCGTTCGATGGCGGCAGACGCCACCTCCTCAAAGATCGAGGACGGCGCCGCCTCCACCACGATATCCGCATCCGCCAGCCCCGCGAGGTCCACCAGCGCGGGTGGCTTGCGGAAGCCGGCCAGGTTGGCGCGCGCCTTTTCATGGTTGCGCGCCGCCACGGAATGCAGGCTGAGACCCTCCACCCCCGCATCCAGCGCGCGGGCGAGGTGCAGGCCGATGGCGCCGAGCCCGGCGATGCCGACGGTCAGGGTGCGGGACATGGGCGATACTCCTGAGGCTGTGTCGGCCCGGTTACTGCCCCCGCCCCGCCCCCGCCGCAAGGCCCGCCTCGGGGGCGGTGGCCGTCACACCACCGGGCTGCGGCCGCCATCCACATTGATGGCGGTGCCGGTCACATAGCCGCCCTGCTCGCTAGCCAGCAGCAGCGCCATGGCGGCGAACTCCTCGGCCTTGCCGATGCGGCCCAGCGGCACGCCGCGCCCCTGCTCGGCCTTCCATTCCTCCCAGGTGATGTTGCGCTTGTCGGCCGCATGGCGGCGCACCCACTGGTCGCTCTCGATGATGCCGACCAGCATCGCGTTCACCAGGATGTTGTCAGGCGCGTATTCATTGGCCAGCGCCTTGGTCAGCGCCATGCCCGCCGCGCGGCTCACGCTGGTCGGCGTCGAGGCCGCCGCCGGCGCCTTCGCGCCGATGTTCAGCACATTGATGATGCGCCCCCAGCGCCGCGCCCGCATCCCCGGCAACACCGCCCGGCACAGCCGGATCGCGGCCATCAGCTTGAGGTCCAGGTCGTCCTGCCAGAGCGCATCCGTCACATCCAGGAATGGCCCGCGCTGCGAGGTGCCGGCGTTGTTCACCAGTATGTCCATCCCGCCGCCCAGCGCAGCCTCGGCCTCCTGCACGGCGCGCGCGCAATCAGCGGACTGGCGGATGTCGGCGGCGATGGCGGCCACCTTCACCCCTGGCGCCGCGGCCGTGACCTCGGCCTTCGCCGCCTCCAGCGCCTCCGCGCCGCGCGCCACCAGCGCCACATGCCCGCCCGCGCGCGCGAAGGCCAGCGCCATGGCAAGCCCCAGCCCCTTCGAGCCGCCGGTGATCAGGGCCTTGCGCCCATCAAGGGTGATCTGCATCGTTCTTGCCTCCTCCCGTGCAATCGTCTCGTACGCGAGACTAGCCGCTTCCACCCGCCCGCATAGGGGCGCCCAGCCGCGGCAGGCCCAGCGTGGCGACCAGGCGCTGCTGGTCCAGCGGCTTGCCGAGGCAGCCGCTCATGCCCGCCTCGCGGCAGCGCCGCTCGACCTCCGCACCGGAACCCGCAGTCAGCCCGATGATGGCGGTGGAGGCATTGGGGCCGCCGTCCGCGCGGATCGCCCGCGCGGTCGCCAGGCCATCGAGGCGCGGCAGCTGCAGGTCCATCAGGATCAGGTCGTAGCTGGCGGCCCGCGCGCAGGCCAGCACCGCCTCGCCATGGCCCG
>SKWC01000161.1 GCA_007129145.1 Rubritepida sp. | reverse complement strand
TCGCGCCGGCCTTCACCCACATCCCGGTGAAGCGGCGCGAGAGCATCTCCATGAAGTGCAGCAGCGCGCGGTTGCGCTGGCGCTGCTCGGCGGCGGCGGTGGCGGTGTAGTGGCGCGGCAGCGTCCCCTGCGGCCCGACCAGGCCGAACAGCGGCGTGGTCAGGCTGCCCTTGGCCGGGTCCGCGGCCGTGACCTCGGACAGCGGCAGGGACAGCCGCGGCGACAGGCGGTAGTCCAGCGCCACCGGGTCGTCCTCCGCACCCATGACGAAGACGGCCTGGTCGAGGTCGAAGCGCTCGGGCTCCTGCGCCAGGCGTTCGCGCGGGGTGGGGCGTGCCGGCTTGTCGGTCACAGCAGCACCTGCGTGCCGCTGCGCGCCGCCCAGCGCGCCACCGGGGTGCTGCGGCCGCGCAGGAAGGCGCGGCAGCGCACGAAGCCGTTCACCGAGACCTGCAGCGCCAGGAAATGCTCGATCACCGAGGCCAGGAGATACAGCCCGCCCGCGCTCCAGGCCTGCGCCTCGAAGGTGAGGTCCACCTCGATGCCGCGGGCGAAGACGCCGGGGCGCTGGCCGGGGATGCGCGCCACCCCTGGCGCCGCGCGCACGGACACCAGCCCCGCGATGGTCGCGCGGCTTTCGGGCGTGTCGCGCAGGTCGTGCAGCCGCAGCATCTCGCGCAGGGCCAGCGCCGCGTCGGGGCCGCCCATCACCGACAGGTGGTTGAGCGCGAGATGCGACACCAGCCGCCAGGCGCCGCGCTCGCGCAGTTGCGGGCGCAGGGTGGGCGTGGGGGCCGAGAGGCATTCGGCCTGCGCCTCGCAGGGGGCCGTCGGCTCGGTGACGCGCAACCGCGGCTGGCCGCCGCCGAAGGGCAGCAGTTCGGGCAGGTCGCGGTTCAGGCACAGCCCCTCGATGGTCAGCACGCCATCGGCCGGCGCGTCGGGGCGGAAGCCCGGGTCACACAGCAGCAGCCGCGTCTCGGTGCCCGGCAGCGGGGCGGGGGCGTTGTGCCGCATCGCCACCCATTGCATCGGCGCGACCTCGGCCTCGGCCCGGGCATCCCGTGCGAGGCGCTGGAAGGGCAGCACGGCGCGGCGCGCGCCGTCGGGGCGGCTCTCGCGCACGCTTTCGACGCTGTAGAGTTCGAGTGCGGCGGGGCGGCGCACATCGGGGATGACCAGCCAGTCGGACTGCGTGCCGTCCATCGCGATCGGCTCGCAGCGCTCGGGGAACAGGTTCACCGCGGGCGTGCAGTGCAGCGCGAGATTCTCGGCCGAGACCAGGCGCTCGAGTTCGGGCACCGCGCGGTCGAGGTAGAGGAACAGCTCCAGCCGGTCGGACTCCTGCATCAGGCTGCGCGCATCGAGCCCGCCGATCTCGAGGTAGAGGAACTTCTCGGGGTGGGCGAAATACTCGCTGAGCAGGCGGTGCCCGTCGAAGGCGCGCTGCGGCCAGGGCAGCGCCGCCTCCTCGCGCGAGAAGCCGACGGGGCGCACGCGGCCGGGGCCGAGCAGGGTGGGGGAGGGGTCCGAGGGGCCGTCGGCCAGCGCCACCCCGATGCAGGCGGTGGACAGCAGCTCATGCAGGCCGGTCGCCACCTGGAATGGGCCGCGCAGATGCAGCCGCAGCGTGTCGAGGCCGATGGCGGCGAAGCTGAGGTCGGGGGCGTTGCTGCGCAGGGTGATGCGCAGGCATGCCGCGGCACCCGGCGCGCGCGGATTGGCGGGCGCGGCCAGCGGCAGGCCCATCAGCCGCGCCGCCTCGACCCGGACGGGCCACAGGGTGACGGCGTGGCAGGTGAGGTAACGCAGCGTCTCGCCGCGCACCGCCTCGGTCTCGATGGGCGTGCCGCGCGGCACCCGGGCGGGGCCGCGCGCATCCTTCTTGGGCGACAGGCGCAGCGTGGTCATGCTGGGCACCGGCGCCAGCAGATGCGGCGAGATCAGCTCCAGCAGCGCGTCGGTGATCTCGGGGAGTTCATCCTCCAGCCGCTGCTGCACCCGCCCCGCGAGAAAGGCCACGCCCTCGAGCAGGCGCTCCACATGCGGGTCGTCCACGGTGCCGTCGGGGGCGATGCGCAGCCGCCCCGCCACCTTCGGGTTGGCCTGGGCGAAATCCCCCGCCAGGCGCCGCAGCGCGGCGAGTTCGCGGTTGTAGTAGGGAAGGAGGCTCTCGCTCATGGCCGATCAGCCGCGCTCCGCCACATGCACCTCATGCGAGACGGCCTCGATCAGCGTCTCGAAGGTGATGGGCTCGGGCACGGGCTCGGCGCGCAGCACCGCATCCACCCGCAGCCGCAGGGTGCGGTCCAGCTCCTCGCCGGCCTCGCGCAGTTCGATCTTCACGGAGAGCAGGCGGGGTTCGAAGCGGCGGATCATGCGCTCCACCTCCTCGGCCAGGGCCTCGCGCCGCTCGGGCAGGGCGTAGCTGCCGGAGGTGACGTCGGGGATGCCGTAGCCGAGCGGCGAGAGCGCGAGTTCCGGCGTGGTGGATGGCAGCGGCCAGCGGCGGCGCCGGGCGTTCAGCAGCGCCTCCAGGTCGCGGCGGACGGCGGTGCGCAGCGCCTCCATCGCCTCGGCCGGCTTCATCGGCGGTTCCTGCTGCTGGTCGGGCCGGTCGTCCATCAGCCGGTCGAGCAGTGGCAGCCGCACCCGGTGGCCGAGCGCGCGCGGGGCGAGGGTGCGGTCGCTCATGATGCGGGGGGCGCGAAGCGGATGGCGCGCAGATCCGACAGCGCCACCGCCTCCTCTCCCATCAGGAACAGCCGCTGGCCGCGACCGCGCACCGGGCCGGCGCCCTCGCTCCATTCGGTCGCGCGGCCGAGCTTCACCGCATCCGCGTCATCGGCCGCGCCGGGGTAGACGACGGGCATGTACACCACGCCCTCGGTGCCGTCGCGCAGGGTGATCGAAGTGCGGCGCCAGCACAGGTCGCGCGGGCGGCGGGGCTCATCGAACTCCAGGCTCTCGATGCGCTCGATCGGGACCAGGATGTGCTCGCCGCCGGTGGTCAGCACCTCGACCATGGGGCCCAGCAGGTCGTCGGCGTCGCGGAAATCGTCGAAGGCGATGCTGCGCCCGTCGGCCAGCTCGGCGGTGCCCGGCGCGATCGGGCGGGCCTGCTCGGCGGCCTCGGCCTCGGCGGTCGCCTCCTCGGCGGCGCCGGCGCGTGCCAGCACCGCGGCGCGCAGCGCGGCCTGCTGCGCGGGCGTTGCCTCATCGCCCGAGAATTTCGGCGCGCGGCCTTCCTTCCAGACCTGCTGGCGCACCACCTCGGCGCGCAGCAGCTTGCGGAACTCCAGCACCGGCGGCGAGGGCTCCTCGAGCACGGCGGCATCCAGCATGCGGTCCGCGCGCTCGGCGTCGCCCGAGAACAGCAGCAATTCGGCCAGCAGCCATCGCGATCCCGAATCCCGCGGGGCGGCCTTCACCGCCGCCTGCGCCGCGGCGATGGCCGCCCCCAGATCGCCCGCCTTGAAGGCGTCGCCCACATTGGTCATGGGACCGCTTCCTTCCTTGTGTTCGTCACGCCGCCTGGCGCGGCGCGGTGAGTTCCGTGACGAGGCGGAAGGATGCCCCCACCTCGTCGAGTTGGTAATGCGGCTGCAGCAGGATGGTGCAGCCATAGCTGCCCGGCTGGCCCGGGCGCTCGCGCACCTCCACCCGCGCATCGCGCAGCGGATAGCGCGCCGCCGTGTCGCCGCCCCCGGCCAGGCCGCTGATGTGGCCGCTCAGCCATTTCTGCAGGCGCAGCTCGACCTCATCCGGGGAGGCGAAGGCGCCCACCATGTCGCGCCCCATCAGCTTCAGCACATGGGCGAAGCGCGATACGCAGAGCACGCTGTTCAGCTGCGAGGACAGGCGCTGGTTGGCGTTGGCGGCCTCGCCCGTCATGCGCGGGGGGACGTGCAGTGTGGGCACCGCGCCGAAGCTCGCCTCGGGGAGGGCTTCGAGGCCGCAGAAGGCGATGAGCTGCGATTCGGCCGCCTGGCGCTCCTGCTCGTCGGTCAGCGAGATTTCCAGCGGCGGGCGCGGTGGCGGGCCGGGTGGGTCGGCGCGGAAGCGCTCATGCGGCAGCGTCTCCATGACCCCGCCCAACGCCTCCCAGCCCGGCTCGGCACCGCGGATCTCGGCCGGCCAGCGGTAGCGCGTGAAGGCGCGGGCGGCGGCGGCGGCCATGGGAAAGACCGGGCGCATCCAGACCCGCGCCTGCGGGCTGCGCGTGTGCTCGGAATAGCGGAAGCG
>SKWC01000031.1 GCA_007129145.1 Rubritepida sp. | reverse complement strand
GCCGCGCGTGCCGGCCGGGCGCAAGCTGGCCACCCAGGCCGCCTTCGGCGAGATCCTGGCCGGGATCGGCCGCGGCGAGGGCGAGTTCCGCGACCTCGCGTCGCGCATCGTCACCACCAGCCCCGATGTGACCGTGTCCACCAACCTCGGGCCCTGGGTGAACCGGCGCGGCATCTTCGACCGGCACAAGAAGAACGACGTGTTCCGCGACGCGAAGCTGGCTTCCGCCCAGCGCTGGGGCATGTCGCCCGACGGCCAGCATGTGGAACTGGGCATCGCCGAGCAGAACCTCTTCCTGGTGCTGGCGGGGCTGGGGCTGGCGGACCGGCTGTATGGCGCGCGGCTGCTGCCGATCGGGACCGTCTATGATCCCTTCGTGAACCGCGGCCTCGATGCGCTGATCTATGGCTGCTACATGGATGCGCGCTTCCTGCTGGTCAGCACGCCATCGGGCATCACCCTCGCCCCCGAGGGCGGCCAGCACCAGAGCGTGAACACGCCGCTGCTCGGCATGGCGCAGGACCGGCTGGTGGCCTATGAGCCCGCCTTCGCCGACGAGCTTTCCGTGCTGATGCAGCACGCCTTCCGCCACATGCAGGCCGAGAACGGATCGAGCGTCTGGCTGCGCCTGTCCACCCGCGGGCTGGTGCAGCCCGAGCGGACGCTGGACCCCGCCGCCGTCATCGCGGGCGGCTACTGGGTCACGCCGCCCGCGCCGGGCGCGCGCATCGCCATCGCCTATCAGGGCCCGGTCGCCCCCGAGGCCATGGCCGCCTTCGAGGCGCTGCGCGCCGAGGAGCCCGGTGCCGGCCTGCTGGCGGTGACCAGCCCGGACCGGCTGCACCAGGGCTGGCTGGATGCGCGCAGGCGGGCGCGCTCGGGGCCGGGCGGTGCGCCCTCGCACATCGAGACGCTGCTGGCGCCGCTGGCCCCCGGCGCTGGCATCGTGACGGTGCTGGACGGGCACCCCGCGGCGCTGGACTGGATGGGCGCGGTGCGCGGCCAGCGGGTGGCCGCACTCGGCGTGGACCGCTTCGGCCAGGCCGGCGACATCCCGGCGCTCTATGCCGAATACGGGCTGGACGAGGCGGCGATCCTGGACGCCTGCGCGGAGATGCTGCTGGCTCAGGAATAGGGCAGCAGCGGCGCGTCCTTGCGCTGGTAGAGCGGGTGCTTCGGGCTGCCATCGGCGTTGCGCCCGAAGCACATGAGGGGCACGGCGGCGCCAGCCAGCATCGCCGCCACGGCGGGCCCGCGCCCGGCCAGGGCTTTCGGCGGCTGGCCCCAGGCCGCGACCACCAGCGGCGCGCCGGAAGCGAGGCGCAGGATGGCGGCGTCATTCTCGGCCCCCGCGGGGTCTTCCACGTCCAGCAGCCGCGCCTTGTCGGTGGCGCGGTAGGCAAACACGTTCAGCATGATCAGCCCCGGCAGCCCCCACAGGTGGCGGGCGCGCCACATCACCCCGGCCACTGTTGGGTCGTCGGCCGTCTCATCGGCCACCGAGGGGTTCATCCCGATCACCACGCCGCAGCCGGGCGCCTCCATCGGCGCGCCGTCCCAGCGCCGGCGCAGCCACCAGCGATAGCGGCGGCAGGCCGAGAAGCCGGCGGCGGAGCGCACATCGGCGGCGAGGCGGCGGCGCACCCGCCCGCCCGGGTCATGGTGTTCGGGGGAATCCATGGGTGCAGTATTGGCGGGGCCGGGGCTTTCCGCTACACGCCCGGCTTCCGGCCGGCTGCGGTTGCCCGCGGGCGTGGTGGAATTGGCAGACACGCTGGATTTAGGTTCCAGTGGCGCAAGCCGTGGGGGTTCAAGTCCCTCCGCCCGCACCACTGACGGACCCCGGCCTTCACGTGGGATTGGATTGCGGATCATGCAGGTCACCGAGGTCGCGAACGAGGGTCTGAAGCGGGCCTACAGCGTGGTGGTCCCGGCCTCGAGCATCGCGGCCGAGAAGGACAAGCGCCTGGCGGAACTGGCCAAGGACATGAAGATGCCCGGCTTCCGCCCCGGCAAGGTGCCGCAGAAGATCGTGCAGGCGCGCTACGGCCAGGCCGTGATGGGCGAGGTGCTGGAAGCCTCGGTGCAGGAGGCCACCGGCAAGGTGGTGGCGGACCACAACCTGCGCCCGGCCGTGCAGCCCAAGGTCGAGCTGGTGAAGTTCGACGATGGCGCGGACCTCGAGTTCCGCCTGGATGTCGAGGTGCTGCCCGAGATCCCGATGCCCGATTTCGCCGGCATCAGCCTGACCCGCCTCAAGGCCGGCGTGGGCGAGGAACAGATCGGCAAGACCCTGACCAGCATCGCCGAGCGCAACGCCGGGCTTCAGGACGCCGAGCCGCGCCCCGCCGCCAAGGGCGACGTGCTTGTCTGCGACTTCCTGGGCCGCATCGACGGCGAGGCCTTCGAGGGCGGCGCCGCGCAGGACATGCCCATCGAGGTGGCCGGCCAGGGCTTCATCCCCGGCTTCACCGAGCAGCTGGAGGGCATGAGCCCCGGCGAGGAGAAGGTGATCCAGGTCACCTTCCCCGAGGCCTATGGCGCGGCCAACCTGGCGGGCAAGGCGGCGGAGTTCACCATCACCGCCAAGGGGCTCAAGACCAAGTCGGTGCCGGCGGTGGACGATGAGATGGCCAAGGGCATGGGCTTCGACGACCTCGCCAAGCTGCGCGAGGCCGTGAGCGAGAGCCTGCAGAAGGAATACGACGGGCTGAGCCGGCTGGCGATCAAGCGCGGCCTGCTGGACGCGCTGGCCGATCGCGCCAGCTTCACCGTGCCCGAGGGGATGGTCGAGGCCGAGTTCGGCCAGATCTGGCAGCGCGTCGAGGCCGACCTCAAGGCCGGCCGGCTGGACGGCGATGATGCCGGCAAGGACGAGGCCACGCTGAAGTCCGACTACCGCGGCATCGCGGAGCGCCGCATCCGCCTCGGCCTGCTGCTGAGCGAGATCGGCCGCACCAACAACATCCAGGTCAGCCGCGAGGAGATGTCGCAGGCGATGATGGCCGAGGTGCGCCGCTATCCCGGCCAGGAGAAGCAGGTCATTGACTATTTCCAGAAGAATCCGCAGGCGATGGAGCAGCTCCGCAGCCCGATCTTCGAGGAAAAGGTGATCGACTTCATCCTGGAGCTGGCCCAGGTGAGCGAGCAGCAGGTGGCGCCCGAGGCGCTGGCCGAGGCCGCCCAGCGGGCCTGATGCATCCAGGCCGGGCGGGGCGGGGGCTTCCCCCGCCGCCCGGCATGCCCACATGCTGCGCGGTGACGGGGCGCGGGGCCCGATTCCGGCCCGCCGCCCAGCCGCCCGCGCCCATCCCGGGGCGGGACGTCACAGGGGATATGGAACCATGCGGGACCGCGATCCGGTCGAGATCTACAACAACTCCCTCGTGCCGATGGTGGTGGAGCAGTCCAGCCGCGGCGAGCGCGCCTATGACATCTATTCGCGCCTGCTCAAGGAGCGCATCATCTTCCTGACCGGCGCCGTCTATGATCAGGTGTCCAGCCTGATCTGCGCGCAGCTGCTGTTTCTGGAGAGCGAGAACCCGAACAAGGACATCTCGTTCTACATCAACAGCCCGGGCGGCGTGGTCAGCGCGGGTCTCGCGATCTATGACACGATGCAGTACATCCGCAGCCCGGTCAGCACGGTGTGCATCGGCATGGCGGCTTCGATGGGCTCGCTGCTGCTGACGGCGGGGGCCAAGGGCAAGCGCTTCGCCCTGCCCAATTCGCGGATCATGGTGCACCAGCCCTCGGGCGGGGCGCAGGGCCAGGCGACCGACATCGAGATCCAGGCGCGCGAGATCCTGACGCTGCGCAAGCGGCTGAACGAGATCTATGTCGCGCACACCGGCCAGGCCTTCGAGGCGGTCGAGGCGAAGCTGGAGCGCGACGCCTATATGTCGGCCGAGGATGCCCGCGAATGGGGGCTGATCGACCAGGTGGTGAGCGAGCGCCCGGTCACGGCCGAGGCGCCGAAGGCCTGAGGCGGTCACAGACCGTTAGGGCCGGCCTGGCCATGCTGGGGCCGGCCCGAAGCGCGCGCTTCCCCCGCCCGCCCCGGGGGGATATGCTTGGAAAACGCGCCCCGGGTCCGGCCGGTCCGGGCCAGGCGGGGAGCGAGGAGTGGGTATGAGCAAAACCGGCGACAGCAAGAACACCCTGTACTGTTCGTTCTGCGGCAAGTCGCAGCACGAGGTCCGCAAGCTGATCGCGGGCCCGACGGTGTTCATTTGCGACGAATGCGTCGAACTCTGCATGGATATCATCCGTGAGGAGCACAAGACGCACCTGGTCAAGACGCGCGACGGCGTGCCCACGCCCAAGGAGATCTGCAAGGTTCTCGATGACTATGTCATCGGGCAGGATCATGCGAAGAAGGTCCTGTCGGTCGCGGTGCACAACCACTACAAGCGGCTGTCCACCGGCACCAAGAACAACGACGTCGAGATCGCCAAGAGCAACATCCTGCTCATGGGGCCAACCGGCAGCGGCAAGACGCTGCTGGCGCAGACACTGGCGCGAATCCTGGACGTGCCCTTCACCATGGCGGATGCGACCACGCTGACCGAGGCCGGTTACGTGGGCGAGGATGTCGAGAACATCATCCTCAAGCTGCTGCAGGCCGCCGACTACAACGTCGAGCGCGCCCAGCGCGGCATCGTCTACATTGATGAAGTGGACAAGATCAGCCGCAAGTCGGACAACCCCTCGATCACGCGGGATGTCTCCGGCGAGGGCGTGCAGCAGGCGCTGCTGAAGATCATGGAAGGCACCGTCGCCTCCGTGCCGCCGCAGGGCGGGCGCAAGCACCCGCAGCAGGAATTCCTGCAGGTGGACACCACCAACATCCTGTTCATCTGCGGCGGCGCCTTCGCGGGGATCGAGCGCATCATCGGCGCGCGCGGCAAGGGTTCGGGCATCGGCTTCGGCGCCGAGGTGCGCAGCCCCGAGGACCGGCGCACCGGCGCGGTGCTGCGCGATGTCGAGCCCGAGGATCTGCTCAAGTTCGGCCTGATCCCCGAGTTCATCGGCCGTCTGCCGGTGGTCGCCACCCTCGAGGACCTGGATGAGCGCGCGCTGATCGAGATCCTGACGCGGCCCAAGAACGCGCTGCTGAAGCAGTACCAGCGCCTGTTCGAGATGGAGGGGGCCAAGCTCACCTTCACCGAGGACGCACTGCGCTCAGTGGCCACGCGGGCGATCCAGCGCAAGACGGGCGCGCGCGGGTTGCGCTCCATCCTGGAGGGCATCCTGCTCGGCACCATGTTCGAGCTGCCCGGGCTGACCGATGTGGACGAGGTGGTGGTGAACCGCGAGGTGGCCGAGGCCCGCGCCCAGCCGCTCTACATCTATGGCGAGAAGGCGGCCGAACAGAGCTCGGCCTGACCCGCCATAGGCGCCGTCTTGTTCCAGGCGCGCCCGCGCCCACATCTGGGAACCACCACTGTGGGCATGGGCGTGCCGTTGCGGGCGTCCGTCGCCCTGACTGTCCTGAGCGAGGTCCCATGACGGAAGTTTCCCCCGGCGCGCTGCATCCCGTCCTGCCGCTGCGCGACATTGTCGTCTTCCCGCACATGATCGTGCCGCTGTTCGTGGGGCGCGAGAAATCCGTCCGCGCCCTCGAGGCGGTGATGCGCGACGACAAGCAGATCCTGCTGGTGGCGCAGAAGAACGCCCAGCAGGACGACCCCGGCCCGGCCGATCTGTATGAGGTCGGCACGGTTTCCACCGTGCTGCAGCTGCTCAAGCTGCCCGACGGGACGGTGAAGGTGCTGGTCGAGGGGCTGCGCCGCGCCAAGATCAGCGGCTACCAGGACAACCCGAGCCATTTCGAGGCCTTCGCCGAATCCCTCCCCGAGCCGTCGGGCGAGAAGCGCGAGGTCGAGGCGCTGATGCGCTCGGTGGTTTCGCAGTTCGAGAGCTACATCAAGCTCAACAAGAAGATCGCCCCCGAAGTGCTGGTCTCGATCAACCAGATCGAGGAGCCGGGCAAGCTGGCCGACACGGTCGCGAGCCACCTGTCCATCAAGCTGTCCGAGAAGCAGGAACTGCTGGAGCTGCCCTCCGTGGCGGAGCGGCTGGAGCGCGTCTTCGCCCATATGGAGGGCGAGATGAGCGTGCTTCAGGTGGAGAAGCGCATCCGCAACCGCGTGAAGCGGCAGATGGAGAAGACGCAGCGCGAGTACTACCTGAACGAGCAGCTGAAGGCGATCCAGAAGGAGCTGGGCGAGGGCGAGGACGGCAAGGACGAGCTGGCCGAGCTTGAAGCCCGCATCAAGGAGACGAAGCTCAGCAAGGAGGCGCGCGAGAAGGCGCTTCAGGAGCTCAAGAAGCTGCGCTCCATGTCGCCGATGTCCGCCGAGGCGACGGTGGTGCGTAACTACCTCGACTGGATGCTGTCCATTCCCTGGGTGAAGCGCAGCCGCGTCACCAACGACATCGTCAAGGCCGAGGCGGTGCTGGAGGCCGACCACTACGGCCTTGAGAAGGTCAAGGAGCGCATCATCGAATACCTGGCCGTGCAGTCGCGCTCGAAGAAGCTGCGCGGGCCAATCCTGTGCCTGGTCGGCCCGCCCGGCGTGGGCAAGACCTCGCTCGGCAAGTCCATCGCCAAGGCGACCGGGCGCAACTTCGTGCGGATGAGCCTGGGCGGCGTGCGCGACGAGGCCGAGGTGCGCGGCCACCGGCGGACCTACATCGGCTCGATGCCCGGCAAGGTCATCCAGGGCATGAAGAAGGCCAAGACCTCCAATCCGCTGTTCCTGCTCGATGAGATTGACAAGCTGGGCGCGGATTGGCGCGGCGATCCGTCCTCCGCCCTGCTGGAGGTGCTGGACCCGGAGCAGAACGCCACCTTCAACGACCATTACCTGGAGGTGGACTACGACCTCTCTGACGTGATGTTCATCACGACGGCGAACAGCCTGCGCATGCCGCAGCCGCTGCTGGACCGCATGGAGATCATCCGCATCCCCGGCTACACCGAGGAAGAGAAGATCGAGATCGCCAAGCGGCATCTCATTCCGAAGGTCACCGAGGCGAACGGGCTGAAGCCCATTGAATGGGGCATCGCCGACGAGGCGCTGCGCGACCTGGTGCGCTACTACACGCGCGAGGCCGGGGTGCGGAACCTGGAGCGCGAGCTTGGCACGCTGGCCCGCAAGGCGGTGAAGGAGATCGTCTCGGCCAAGGCGAAGAAAGTCGCGGTGACGCGCAAGAACCTCGGCAAGTATGCCGGGGTGCGCAAGTTCCGCTTCGGCGAGGCCGAGACCGAGGATCTGGTGGGCGTGGTCACGGGCCTGGCCTGGACCGAGGTGGGCGGCGACATCCTCTCGATCGAGAGCGTGGTGGTGCCCGGCAAGGGCAACATCAAGCCGACCGGCCAGCTGGGCGAGGTGATGAAGGAAAGCGTCAGCGCGGCGCTGTCCTATGTCCGTTCGCGCTCGATCCAGTTCGGCATCAAGCCGACGCTGTTCGAGAAGCGCGACATCCACGTCCACGTCCCCGAGGGCGCCACGCCCAAGGACGGGCCGAGCGCGGGTGTGGCGATGGCCACCTCCATCATATCCGTGCTGACCGGCATCCCGGTGCGGCGCGATGTCGCCATGACGGGCGAGATCACGCTGCGCGGGCGGGTTCTGCCCATCGGCGGGTTGAAGGAGAAGCTGCTGGCGGCGCTGCGGGCGGGCATCACCACCGTTTTCATCCCCAAGGAGAATGAGAAGGACCTGGTGGACATCCCGGATTCCGTCCGCAAGGCGCTGACCATCATCGCGGTCAACCATGCCGATGAGGTGGTCGCCAAGGCGCTGGTGCGCCCGCCGGAGGCCATCACCTGGGTCGAGCCGGAGGAGGCGCCGGTGCCCGCGCCGGAGGCCGGCAGCGCCGTCCGTCCCCACTGATCCGGGCGCGCCGCATGCAGGTTTTGGCGGAAGGCCGCGGCTTTCCGCCATCCTTCCGCCCGCGGCGCGATTGACGGCAGCGAAACTCGCCACTTAGTGTCATGCATGGATGCGGCGGGAATCGTTCCCGCGGCGAGCGCTTCCGCAACGGGGGGTTTCAGGATGAACAAGCAGGATCTCGTGGCCGTGGTGGCGGAGGCGGGTGAGCTGTCCAAGGCCAAGGCCGGGGACGTGCTCGACGCCGTGTTCGACGCCATCGCGGCGGAGCTGGGCAAGAAGGGCGGCGAAGTGCGCCTGGTCGGCTTCGGCACCTTCAGCACCAGCAAGCGCAAGGCCGGCAAGGGCCGCAACCCGCGCACCGGCGAGGAAATCAAGATCCCGGCCTCCACCACCGTCCGCTTCAAGGCCGGCAAGGGGCTGAAGGATTCCCTGAACGACTGAGCCCGCGCGGCGCTTCCGGGCGCTTAGCTCAGCGGTAGAGCGCCTGCCTTACACGCAGGATGTCGGCGGTTCGACCCCGTCAGCGCCCATGTCCACGGCCCGTCCCCAAGCGTCACCCCCCTCGGTTGACAGGGGACGGCGCCACATCTAGATCACCACGCACTGCGCGGGTGTAGCTCAGTCGGTTAGAGCGCCGGCCTGTCACGCCGGAGGTCGCGGGTTCGAGCCCCGTCACTCGCGCCACCCTTTCCCCTTCAATCGAATCGCGTGGTGACCTTGCGGTCGCCGCACGTTTGCTTCCCGGCGTATGGCGCGGAATTCATGGCGCTGCGCCGGAACGCCGCGCCCGGGGCTATGGCGCCCCACGCCTCTCCTCTATATGGTGCGCCGCGGCAGGCAGCGGCGGCAAGCGGCGCCTGACCCAAGGGGCGCATCCGCGCCCCCGTTGAGGCAGAGTGGAAAGCAAGGCCGGACATGACCCAGCCCCTGCTCGCGCAGTACTTCCCGATCCTGGTGTTCCTCGGCATCGCGGGCGCCATCGCGCTGGCCATGGTCGGCGGCAGCCTGCTGCTCGCGCGGCAGAAACCGGATGCCGAGAAGCTGTCGGCCTATGAATGCGGCTTCGCCCCCTTCGACGACACGCGGCGGCGCTTCGACGTGCGCTTCTACCTGGTCGCCATCCTGTTCATCATCTTCGACCTGGAGGTGGCCTTCCTCTTTCCCTGGGCGGTGGCGCTGGGCGAGATCGGCTGGCTCGGCTTCTGGTCCATGATGGGCTTCCTGGGCGTGCTCACGGTCGGCTTCATCTATGAGTGGCGCAAGGGCGCCCTGGACTGGGAGTGAGCGCCGTGAACGAGATCGCCTGGAACCGTCAGGGAATGCCCCCGGGGCCGCAGCAGGATGCGGTGGTGAAGGCCGTCACCGGCGAGATCGAGGAAAAGGGCTTCATCGTCGCCAACCTCGACAAGGTGGTGAACTGGGCCCGCACCGGCAGCCTCTGGCCGATGACCTTCGGCCTCGCGTGCTGCGCCGTGCCGATGATCCATGCCTATATGGCGCGCTACGACCTCGACCGCTTCGGCATCATCCCGCGTGGCTCGCCCCGGCAGTCCGATGTGATGATCGTGGCCGGCACGCTGACCAACAAGATGGCCCTGCCGCTGCGCAAGGTCTACGACCAGATGAGCGAGCCGCGCTGGGTGATCTCCATGGGCAGCTGCGCCAATGGCGGCGGCTACTACCACTACAGCTACAGCGTGGTGCGCGGCTGCGACCGGATCGTGCCGGTAGACATCTACGTCCCCGGCTGCCCGCCGACCGCCGAGGCGCTGGTCTATGGCATCATGCAGCTGCAGAAGAAGATCCGCCGGACCGGGACCATCCTCCGTGGTTGACGCGCTGGAAGCCGATATCCAGGCCGTGGTGGCCGGGCGCCTGCCGCTGTGCTTCTCGCGCGACCGGGCGGGGCAGGAGCTGGTGGCCCACACCACGCGCGAGGCGCTGCTGCCGCTGATGCTGCTGCTGCGCGACACCCCGTCCCTCGATTTCGCGCAATGCATGGACATCTGCGGCGTGGACTGGCCCGGCCGGCCCGAGCGCTTCGAGGTGGTGTACAACCTGCTCTCGCTGACCCGGAACGCGCGGCTGCGCGTGGTGGTGCCGGCCGATGAGGTGAACCCGGTCCCCAGCGTCTCGGCGCTGTGGCCCAGCGCCACCTGGTTCGAGCGCGAGTGCTGGGACATGTACGGCGTGGTCTTCGCCGGCCTGACCGACCTGCGCCGCCTCCTGACGGACTACGGCTTCGAGGGCCATCCGCTGCGCAAGGACTTCCCGCTGACCGGCTTCGTGGAGCTGCGCTACGACGCCGAGGCCGGGCGCGTGATCCAGGAGCCGGTGAAGCTGACCCAGGATTTCCGCAGCTTCGACTTCCTCAGCCCCTGGGAGGCCATGACCACCCTGCCGGGCGACGAGAAGGTGCATCTGAACCGGGTGGAAGCGCCCAAGCCGGAAGCCCCCAAGCCATGAGCGCCAGCGCATCGCCGGAGGCCGCCGCCACCACCACGGTGGAGGTGGACAGCCACACCATCAACTTCGGCCCGCAGCACCCCGCCGCGCATGGCGTGCTGCGCCTGATCCTGGAAATGAAGGGCGAGGTCGTCGAGCGAGCCGACCCGCATATCGGCCTGCTGCACCGCGGCACCGAGAAGCTGATCGAGCACAAGACCTACATCCAGGCGCTGCCCTATTTCGACCGCCTCGACTACGTCAGCCCGATGTGCATGGAGCACGCCTTCGCGCTGGCCACCGAACGGCTGCTGGGCATCCAGGACGACATCCCCGAGCGCGCGCAATACATCCGGGTGATGTTCAGCGAGATCACCCGCGTGCTGAACCACCTGCTGAACGTGACGACCTACGCGCTCGATTGCGGCGCCATCACCCCCGCGCTGTGGGGCTTCGAGCAGCGCGAGCACCTGCTCGAGATGTATGAGATGACCTCGGGCAGCCACTACCACGCCAACTATTTCCGCCCCGGCGGGGTGGCCAAGGACATCCCGGCGCAGCTTCCCGCCAAGATCGAGGCCTGGATCAATGCCTTCCCCGCCTTCCTGGCGGATCTGGAGGGGCTGCTGACCGAGAACCGGATCTTCAAGCAGCGCACCGTGGACATCGGCGTGATGACGGCCGAGCAGGCCATCGCCTGGGGCTTCTCCGGCCCATGCCTGCGCGCCTCCGGCGTGCCGTGGGACCTGCGCAAGTCGCAGCCCTATGACGTCTATGACCGGATGGAATTCGACGTGCCGGTCGGCCGCCATGGCGACTGCTACGACCGCTACCTGGTCCGCATGCAGGAGATGCGGCAGTCGCTGCGCATCATCCAGCAGTGCCTGGCGCAGATGAAGCCCGGGCCCATCAAGCTGCCGGACCACAAGATCACGCCGCCCACCCGCGGCGAGATGAAGCGCTCGATGGAGGCGCTCATCCACCACTTCAAGCTCTACACCGAGGGCTACCACGTGCCCGAGGGCGCGACCTACACGGTGGTCGAGGCGCCGAAGGGCGAGTTCGGCGTGTATCTGGTGGCGGATGGCACCAACCGCCCCTACCGCTGCAAGATCCGCGCACCCGGCTATGCGCATCTGCAGGCCATGGAGGCGCTGAGCAAGGGCCACATGCTGGCCGATGCGGTGGCCATCATCGGCAGCCTGGACATCGTCTTCGGGGAGATCGACCGGTGAGCCAGCCCCACACCGAACCCGACAGCTTCGCCTTCGACGCCGAGAGCGAGGGGCGTATCCCCGGCATCCTGGCGCGCTACCCCGAGGGGCGGCAGGCCAGCGCCGTGCTCCCGCTGCTGTATCTGGCGCAGCGCCAGATGGGCCGCGCGACGGGCAGCGCCTGGGTGCCGCGCGTGGCGATGGATGTGATCGCCGAGCGCCTGTCCATGCCGGCGATGCGTGTCTATGAGGTCGCGACCTTCTACCTGATGTTCAACACCCGCCCGATCGGCCGCTTCCACCTGCAGGTCTGCGGCACCACGCCCTGCATGCTGCGCGGCAGCGACGACGTGCTGCGCGCCTGCAAGGATGCGGGCGGGCTTAAGGGCTATGGCGACACCAGCGCGGACGGGCTGTTCACCCTGACCGAGGTGGAATGCCTCGGCGCCTGCGTGAACGCGCCCATCCTGCAGGTGGACGACGATTATTACGAGGATCTGGACTACGAGCGCACCGTCGCGCTGATCGAGACGCTGAAGCGCGGCGAGAGGCCGGCGCCGGGCAGCAGTATCGGCCGCCAGGCCGCGGCGCCCGAGGGCGGACCCATCGTGCTGACGGGGGCGGAGGACTGAGCCATGGCGCTTTCCGACAAGGACCGCATCTTCACCAACCTCTACGGCACCCAGCCCTGGAACCTGGAGGCGGCGCGCCGCCGCGGCGACTGGGACGGCACCAGGGAGATGCTGGCGCGCGGCCGTGATGCGCTGATCGAGGATGTGAAGGCCTCGGGCCTGCGCGGCCGCGGCGGCGCGGGCTTCCCCACCGGCATGAAGTGGTCCTTCATGCCCAAGCAGAGCGACGGCCGCCCATCCTACCTGGTGGTCAACGCCGATGAGAGTGAGCCCGGCACCTGCAAGGACCGCGACATCATCCGCCATGATCCGCACAAGCTGATCGAGGGCTGCCTGGTCGCGGGCTTCGCCATGGGCGCCTGCGCCGGCTACATCTACATCCGCGGCGAATACTACAACGAAAGCGTGGTGCTCGAGGCCGCCGTCGCCGAGGCCTATGAGGCCGGGCTGCTGGGCAAGAACGCCTGCGGCAGCGGCTATGACTTCGACCTCTACGTCCACCGCGGCGCCGGCGCCTATATCTGCGGCGAGGAAACCGCGCTGATCGAGAGCCTGGAGGGCAAGAAGGGCATGCCGCGCCTGAAGCCGCCCTTCCCGGCGGCGGTGGGGCTGTATGGCTGCCCGACCACGGTGAACAATGTCGAGACCATCGCGGTGGTGCCGACCATCCTGCGGCGCGGCGCCTCCTGGTTCACCGGCTTCGGGCGGGAGCGCAACGCGGGCACCAAGGTGTTCTGCATCTCGGGCCATGTGAACAAGCCCTGCAACGTCGAAGCCGAGATGAGCATCCCGCTGCGCGAGCTGATCGAGCGCTACGCGGGCGGCGTGCGCGGCGGCTGCGACAATTTGCTGGCGGTGATCCCGGGCGGTTCGTCGGTGCCGCTGCTGCCCAAGCGCATCTGCGACGACGTGCTGATGGATTTCGACGCGCTGCGCGAACACCGCTCGGGCCTGGGCACGGCGGGCGTGATCGTGATGGACAAATCCACCGATGTGGTGCGCGCCATCGCGCGGCTCGCGCATTTCTACAAGCATGAGAGCTGCGGCCAGTGCACCCCCTGCCGTGAGGGCACGGGCTGGATGAAGCGCGTGATGGACCGGATGGTGCGCGGCGAGGCCGAGATCGAGGAGATCGACGTGCTGGAGCAGGTGACCCGCCAGGTCGAGGGCCACACCATCTGCGCGCTGGGCGACGCGGCCGCCTGGCCCATCCAGGGGCTGATCCGGCATTTCCGCCCCGAGATGGAACGCCGCATCCTGGAACGGAAGGGGCAGGCCATGCCCCTGGCGGCGGAGTAGCGCGCCATGGCCAAGGTCACGATCGACGGGATCGAGGTGGAGGTGCCCAACGGCGCCTCGGTGCTGCAGGCCTGCGAGGCCGCGGGCAAGGAGATCCCGCGCTTCTGCTACCATGAGCGCCTGTCGGTGGCGGGCAATTGCCGCATGTGCCTCGTCGAGGTCGAGAAGGCGCCCAAGCCCGTCGCCTCCTGCGCCTTCCCGGTGATGGACGGCATGCGCGTCTTCACCGACACGCCCATGGTGCGCAACGCGCGGCGCGGCGTGATGGAATTCCTGCTGATCAACCACCCGCTCGACTGCCCGATCTGCGACCAGGGCGGCGAGTGCGACCTGCAGGACCAGGCCATGGCCTATGGCCGCGGCCTGTCGCGCTATGACGAGCAGAAGCGCGCGGTGAAGGACAAGTATGTCGGCCCGCTGATCAAGACGGTGATGAACCGCTGCATCCACTGCACCCGCTGCGTGCGCTTCGCCGCCGAGGTTGCGGGCGTGCCCGAGATGGGCGCCACCGGCCGCGGCGAGAGCATGGAGATCGGTACCTATGTCGAGCAGGCGCTGACCAGCGAACTCTCCGGCAACCTGATCGACATCTGCCCGGTGGGCGCGCTGACCAGCCGCCCCTACGCCTTCGTCTCGCGCCCGTGGGAGCTGTCCAAGACCGACAGCGTGGACGTGCTGGACGCGGTGGGTGCGGCGATCCGCCTGGATGCGCGCGGCGGCGAGGTGCTGCGCATCGTCCCGCGCGAGAATGACGCGGTGAACGAGGAATGGCTGGGCGACCGCGGCCGCTTCTCCTTCGACGGGCTGAAGCGCAAGCGTCTGGACCGGCCCTGGCTGCGCGAGGAGGGGCGGCTGCGCCCCGCCACCTGGCCCGAGGCCTTCCGCGCCCTGGCGCGCGGCCTGTCGGGCCGCCGCGTCGGCGCCGTGGTGGGCGACACCATGGATGCCGAGGCGATCTTCGCGCTGAAGCTGCTGATGCAGGGGCTGGGCAGCGAAAGCCTCGACTGCCGGCAGGACGGCGCGGCGCTGGACGGATCGCGGCCGGATTTCCACCTGTTCAACACCGGCATCGCCGGCATCGACCGGGCCGACCGCGCGGTGATCATCGGCGCCAACCCGCGCATCGAGGCGCCGGTGCTGAACGCGCGGCTGCGCCGGCGCTGGTCCGCGGGCGGCTTCCGCGTGGGCGTCATCGGCCCCGCCGCCGACCTCACCTATCCGACCACGACGCTGGGCCAGGGCCCGCAGGACATCGCCGCCGCCGCCGAATTCCTGGCCGGGGCCGAGCGGCCGATGGTCATCCTGGGCCGCGGCGCGCTGGCGCGGTCCGACG